>CAMWIF010000064.1 GCA_947174225.1 uncultured Porphyromonadaceae bacterium
AAAGTCTACTTAAACCAGTTCTCATCAGATTTAATTTTCCACAAAATTACAAAAAAATTGGCAAAAGTTATTGTCAAATCAAATAAAAGTGTTAACTTCGCGGTGTAATTCAATCGCAAAAGCTTGCGAAAGAGAATTTGGAGTGATGCTCGAGTGGCTGAAGAGGCACGCCTGGAAAGCGTGTATACGCCAAAAGCGTATCCCGAGTTCGAATCTCGGTCACTCCGCCAATAAGAAGTGTCTTAATCCAAATTTGGATTAAGACACTTCTTATTGTAACTAATAATAGGAATAACCCTCATCATTTATTTTGACACAACCTATACTCTATATAATTGCAGGGTGTAACGGAGCCGGCAAGACTACGGCTTCTTATTCTGTGTTGCCTGATTTGCTTGAGTGTAAAGAATTTGTGAATGCCGATGAAATAGCTAAAGGGCTCTCACCCTTCAATCCGGAGTCTGTGTCGATTGAAGCCGGTAAACTAATGCTTCAGCGTATTGACTTACTTCTAAATCAACACAAGACCTTTGCTATTGAAACTACCCTTGCAACGAGGAGTTACGCTACCCTCGTCAAAAGAGCCCATTTAAAGAGTTATCAAGTGATATTGCTTTTCTTTTGGCTTTCCACTCCAGAAATGGCAGTACAGCGAGTTGCAAAGCGTGTAAGCGAAGGAGGGCATAATATTCCTATAGATATCATCTATCGACGCTACTGGGCAGGATTACGTAACTTCTTCAACATCTTCGCTCCAATTGTCGATAGTTGGATGTTCTTCAATAATGAAACTCACTCCACATTACTGGCTACAGAGGAGAAGGTTATAGATTATAACCTATTCAACAAGGTCAGAGACACAATTGATAAATTGAGTGACAAGAAATAACTTGAAAAAGCTATATAGTATGTCGGAAGAAGAAAAACAAAACTTAAAAGAGAAAATCTGTAAGGGTTTAAAGCAATCCTTTGAGAATTTGTTGCGACGCAAGGCAGCCCTTGGTCAAGATATGGTCTTTGCAGACGCAGACGGAATGCCTCGCATCGTCCCGGCTCGCGAAGCCCTGATCGAATATGAATCTAAACACCCCGCCAAAGAATCTTAATTCCACACTTAACAAGACATTGTTCGAGTTTCGACCGTAGTGTTGTTTAGATATATTTTTGGAGAACGACAACTATAACGAGGAGGAGAAAAAAGAGAATGAAGCGAATCTGTTTGCTTCCAATATCCTTCTATTGCCAGAGGAAGAGAACGAGATAATTGAAAATGGAATGTTTACCATTGATGCCATCAATGATTATGCAAGAAAGTTCAAGACACATCCATCAGTGACAGTATGCCGATTACATTATAATAAAGTTCTTTCGCTCCATGAATATCATAATGTGCTTATGTCGATCAATTTATTTGAATAGTTGGTCTTAATAATTTCACCAAAGGTTACATTTATTTGATATAAACCCCATCCTACTCTTGAGTTCGCGAGTAAGATGGGGAAACGTTTCTGATCTTGACTAAGAGAGAGATAAAGTCAGAGCTGGGTGGTTTCGGAGAAGTAGCGGTCGCGGATGGGCTTGGTCACTTTGTCGCCACTGAGGATGATGTCATCTTGCAATTTTATGTCGGCTGATGAGGCTCCTACTTTTATCACGTATTTGCCCGGATCGATGTTCCAGCGACGCTCTCCATCATTGGTGTAGTAGCCAAACTGGTCAGGATAGAGCTTCACCTGTACCCTCTTCGTCTCACCCGGATTCAACGTTACTCTTGCGAAGCCTTGAAGCTTAATCGGTCGTAAGACACTATTCTTTTCAGCTGTGCCGGAGGTTTCGGAAGTGCTACTTGGTGAGAGGTAGATCTGGGCAATTTCGTCGGCTTTCACTTTGCCGGTATTGGTCACATCAAAAGACACTGTTATACCGTCAGCGGAAGTGGTGGAAGCATTCTTGTCTACCTCAAGGTTATTATAGGCAAATGTGGTATAGGTCAAGCCATAACCAAACTCCCACTCCACTCGCGGATCCTTCTCAGCTGAATAAAGGTAACATAATGGATCATAGACCTCTGTATTGGGGTAGCTAACAGAAAGTTTGCCTGACGGGGAGATAGTGCCATACAGAATATCTGCTAAGGCATTGCCTCCCTCCTCTCCGGGATACCAAGCCTGAATCACAGCTGCACACTTGTCGGCAATACCTGACACAACCTGTGCCCTGCCTCCGAACATAACAAGCACTACAGGTTTACCGGTAGCTATGAGAGCCTTCAAATACTCCTCCTGACGACCCGGAAGTCGCAGACCTTGACGATCCCTATTCTCGCCACACAGCATTACATTCTCACCCATAGCCGCGATAATCACATCGGCATCCTTAGCCATACTTAAAGCCTCAGCCATATCAGCTTTTTCGCCCGAATCTACCTTGCGGTGAAGAAGAGCGTATTCCCAGGCACGCTCGTCGCCGCTAAAATTGATCTTGGTCTCTATGGTGTCAGTCCAATCGCATCCACGTGAATAAGTCACCTCCACATTCTCCGGCTTACGTGAATTCATTCCCTCAAGCAGCTTCACAATGTGAGGGTCATCGACCTCCTCTGTCCTGCGTTTCCAGAAGTAATTCATACTCGGAAATGAGTAGTCACCACACATTGCCCAGATGGAATTGGCATTCGGACCGGTAACAAAAATCTTCTGCTTATCCTTCAACGGAAGAATACCGTCATTCTCCAAAAGCACTACCGACTGTGACGCAATGTCATAGGCTGTCTTACGCTCCTCAGGTGAGTCAAGTTTAATGTTATCCTTACTATACAGATACGCATCCTTATCAAAAAGACCCGCACGGAATTTATACCGAAGCACGTTTTTAACAGCTTTCTCCAATGTCTCAGGCTTAACAAGACCCCTATCTATAGCTTCCTGAAGATAAGCATAGCAATTACCCTCGGGGAAATCCACATCATTGCCGGCATTGATTGCCATTGCCGCTTTCTCGACATTATCCTTGCCCGGAAGCTGGTCGATAGCGGTATAGTCACTCACTACCATCCCGTCAAACCCAACATAGTCGCGTAAAATATCCTGTAAAATCCAGTCGTTGGCAACACAGTTAGTGCCTTTGACAGCGTGATAACCCGGCATTACCGCAGAACTACCCGCCACTCTTATCATAGCCTCATGAGGAAGAAGAATCTCCTCCATCAACTCCTTCTCGTCGGCATCGCCACCACCTCCATAACCGAGATAATGTTTTGAGCAAGTCCCGACACCTTTACGCAGGTCATCCTGCTGAAGACCCTTGACAAAAGCTGTGCCCATAACAGCCGACAGATAATCATCTTCACCATATGATTCCTCAAGACGATTGAAGGAGGGATTACGACACACATCAACCATCGGAGAAAGTGAAAGCACCCCTCCAACACTTCTCAAAGCGTTTGCAGTCTGGCGGGTTTTCAGCTCCATCAGTTCCGGATTGAAAGAACACGCCTGACCTATCTGCTGCGGATAAATTGTGGAGCTAAAAGTATTGACACCGGAAAGTACCTCCTCGTGGAATAACCCCGGAATACCGTTAGGAGTATTGTGTATCAGCCAATCCTGAACGGCTGCCACCCTGTCGCGAAGCTCATTCGGATCCATCGGCTTCTGGCTGGCAAACTGGCTGAAATGCCCGATTCCATTAGGAATCAAGGAGTCACACTTCGCCGGATCAAGATTGCCGTTCTCGTCGAAAAGCATATCCATCCAGCATCCTCTCAGCTGCATAATTCGCTCCTCCTGCGACATCTTCTCATACAGGGCGTCTACCTGCGCATCAATGTCGACTGTCTTATGTCCGCAACCTGCCAAGGCAGCAGTGGCACACAATGCCATCAGTAATTTCTTCATCATATTCATTAGTTAAATCAGTTTGACAAAGGTCTTCCAACCACCGAATCCCCACTCTCTGAAACTTTTCCAAAGTTAATAAAAATATCCCACTTCACCAAGTGTAATGTTTGATTCCGCTACAACGTCTCTGAACTATAAAAGCCTTAGTAATCGAATTTGAACAGGTAGACACTAAGGATTGTTCTACCATTAAAATCTCGGACAGTCGCCACGCACTGCTTCGGCTTCCTCCTCATTCCTCAAATTCCAAATCAGAACATAATTATACAACACTACATATGAAAACAGAGAAACAATTGCTTTGGGGATATATAAACCTCGACGGTTCATATCTGATTGAGCCGAAGTTTAACGATGCCTATCCGTTTTACGACGGTCTTGCCCGCGTAAAAGTAGGTTTCGAGAGCGGCTACATTAATAAGGATGGTGAATACGTTGTCACTCCTCAATATGATTTTGCAAGCGATTTCCACGAGGGATTGGCTTGGGTGGCAAAAGATAATAAGTATGGCTATCTAAATCCGAAAGGTGAAGTTGCCATAGAGCTGAATTACACACGGGCAAGCGACTTTAAAGATGGCTTGGCTATGGTGCAAATCGAGGATAAATATGGCTACATCACACCTGCCGGGACGCTAATCACAGAAAAACCCTTTGAATTTTTAGGACTATTCTGCGACGGCTTGGCGAGGGCTATGACCGATGGAAAAACAGGCTATATCAACACGCAAGGAGAGATGGTCATTCCTCAACAATTTGATTTCGCAGCAGACTTCATCGAAGGGGTAGCAATTGTGGCTGTGGGTGATAAATACGGATGTATAAACCCTGCCGGCGAATTTGTGATTAAGCCTGAATATCCCTCACCGTTAGCTCTTAAAAGAACCCCCGAATATACAGCCTTAGTCAACGTTCCGGAATTTGTCACACCCTCTATGGAAGATTTGTTTCACGAGGGACTTGCCGTAAAATCGGAGGGTGGTAAATGTGGCTATGTCAACAAAGAGGGAACCTTCATAATCCCCGCTACCTACACCGAGGCAGAACCATTTTGCGACGGTCTGGCACGTGTACGCACAAGCACTAAGGGGAAATGGGGCTATATTAATAAGACCGGTGCCTACGCATTTAAAGCCAAATTCAAAGAGGCTCGTGATTTCCACGACGGCATAGGTCGTGTCTTGGCAGAAGTATAAACCTATCGACATAAAAGGGGGAGCCGCACTGCTTGATGCGACTCCCCCACGGCACAAGCCTCGGCATACATAAGGAGCACTTCGGCATAACGGAAAATAGTGAGATTCTTAAAGCCATACCAGCCTTTCTCAAGACTTGGGTATCACCTCTGAAGGCGACTTACCGAAGTAGTCTTTAAAGACTCTGCTAAAATAAGCTGAAGAGGAGAAGCCGCACATCTCGCTTACCTCAGTGACATTGTAGCTGCCCCCTTTAAGCAGCGACATAGCGTAGTTTAATCTTATAGAGCGAATAAACTCTACGACCGACATATCGGTCAATGCCTTTATCTTTTTATAGAGCAACGACTGGCTTATCATCATGGCAGACGCAAAGTCTCCCTTGCCGAATGCTTCATTGGTGATGTTGGCTTTCACACATTCCACAGCCTTCTTCAGGAACTCGTCGTTTATTCCGTTTTCTACTATCGGTGTCTCCTCCTCATCGGTATTAACATCCATAGTCTTTTTAGCAACATTCCTTCGGTTCTGAATTATTGAGGCAATGCGTCCGGCAAGCAATTCCATATCGAATGGCTTTACAAGATAATTATCCGCTCCAAGCTCCAGACCGTGCATCTGGCTCTCCTTGTCTTCACGAGCTGTGAGCAGAATCACCGGAATATGACTTGTAGCATAGGTGGTTTTGATAAGCTTGCAGAGTTCAAACCCATCCATTCGCGGCATCATAACATCCGAAAGCACCAAATCCGGTTGCATATCAGCTATCCTCTCCCATGCTTCCTGACCATCAGCTACAGCAGCCACTTTAAAACGGTTTTGCAACGCCCTCACAAGAAAATCGCGCAATGCCGCATTATCCTCCACTACCAGCACCAACATGTCGTCGTCAATCACTTTCTCTTCAGAAGCGCCATCAGAAAGCGGCGCTGCCACAACAGTATCATTAACTTTATCATTTTCAGGTGCGGCATTAATCCGGCGCGGCAGTTTTATCTCAAATGTGGTACCTTTACCCTCTTCACTTTCAAAGACTACAGTACCCCTATGCACATCTACATAGCGTTTCACTGAAAGCAAACCTATGCCCGTACCCAACACCTGCGAATTTACAGCGTTTTCAGCCCGATAAAACTCCTTGAAAAGTTTCTTCTGCTCAGATCGTGGTATGCCGATGCCTTCATCTTTCACTTTGAGCGACCATTCCTTCTCGTCGCCCCTGAACGACATTATTATCTCTCCTCCAGCCGAAGAATACTTCACGGAGTTGGAGAGGAGATTATTTACCACACGCTCTATCATACCCATATCCACATCTGCGATATAACTTGGTGCTGAGAACACTGTTTTAAAAGAGATTCCTTTGGAAGTGGCTAAAGATTCATAGGCATCTGCACGTTTCCTCAGCAACGCTACCATATCTACCGATGTGAAATGTGGCTGTTCCGCACCGATGTCAGCTTTTTCAAAATCAAGCAACTGGGCAAACGTGTCGGTAAGTCGATCGGTTTGTTCCGTAGCTGTAGCCAGGCATTTCTCGCCCCATTCCGAAAGGGAATCTTCCTTTTGCAATTCTCCGAGAGGTGCTTTTATAAGCATAAGGGATGTCCTGAGATCGTGAGCCATACGGGTGAAAAAGCGTATCTTCTCATAGGTGTATCTCCTGCGTATCCTCCATATATAATGGCGTATCAGGAGCGCACACACGCCTATTACCGCCAAAACGATAATAGTGCGAAACCATCCTGTGGTCCAAAAGGGAGGGGAAACCCTCACATTTAAGCTACGCTGCGACACGATGCCACCGTCGTACATCTTCACGTGAAGTTTGTATTTGCCCGGACGAAGATTGACATAATTAATGTATGGCACGGGCGAAAGCTCACTCCATTCCTTATCCTGACCCTCCAACTTCCAGGAATAAACCACATTGGAACTTACATTACCTAAAGACAACAAGGATAAGGTAAAGGAGTTGCGGGGATACTCCAAATGCAATTCCGGCAGGCTATCAATCGGCAATGTGAGTTTGGCGTCCATATCGTCACGTATGGAACGCCCCGACACCCTGATATCGGAGAAATATATCTTTCCCAGACTCTTAATATCAGTCACCTTCTCCGGCAAGAACGCCACAATACCGTTGTTGGTGCCGAATGCCAATTTACCGTCAGGAAGAGTGCAGGAAGCATTTTCGCGGAAAGCCGTGCGTGTCAGCAGATCCTTACCCGGCAAAGGAAGCATAAGGTGGTCAGTGGTGTCGTAGCAGCTTAATCCGAGTGCCGTACCTATCCAAAGTTTATTATCCCTTTTTACCAGGCTGCGTGTAAAATTACTATGCAATCCCTCATTTGTAGTAAGATGGATATTGTTACCGGTTTTTCTATCAAGCCCAATTACACCGTTACCTGAGGTACATATCCACCATATATTGCCATCGACAGTTATATTCTGCACCACATTCTCCCCTACCACTGTCTCTGTCTTTCCGCTTTTCTTATCTATCATTATCACACCGTCACCACCTCCCGTAAGAATCTTACCCGGATATGCTTCCGCAAAGCAGAACACAGGATGCGATTCAAATTTACGGAATGTATTCGTCGACGGCGAATAACATACTATATTGCCCTTTGCGCCACCAAACCATACATCACCTTCACTGTCCGTGAAAGCTGCGAACACAAAAGCTCCGTTACCGAAAATTCCGTCATCCTTTTCAGTGAAATGTGCCAGCTCCTTTCCGCTGTCACCGTCGAGCACATACACACCGTTGCCGTAGGTGGAGGCATAGACACGCCCGCTATGATCCTGAGTAAGGGAGAGAAATGACAATTGCCTACCACCATAATATTGTTTCCACGGTCCATTGGACTTCTCACGAAGACTTATACCGTCATTGGTTGCCACCCAGAGTTTTCCACTACGGTCACTCATAAGATAATTCACCTCATTATTATGCAATGACGAGGGATCATTAATCTGATGCACAAGATGCTCCACGGCGTTAAGTTCAATGTCGGCATATTGCAGCCCACCGCTCGTAGTGGCTGTCCATAGTCTACCTTGGGCATCAGTCAACATTGCAAAAACACTGTTGCCTTTCAGAGAAGAGGGCTTGTCTATATTATCCTTGATAACCTCTAGAATTTTCCCAGTGGAGGGATCAAGCAGTGTTATGCCTCCGCCCTCCATGCCTACAAGCAAAGTGGCTGAATCGAGCGGAAGAAGTGAGCGGACTATAAGCCCCGGCAGTCGAGCTTCTTTCATTTGGTGCAATTCTCCCGAATCGAGCCGGTAAGACCAAAGCTCTCCCTGGTAAGTGCCAAGCCACACCCTCTTGCCGAAGCTGTCATAAACACCGCTTGAAATGAAGGGAGCAAAATCTCCAGGCATTTTCGACACCTCCTGATTCCGACTGTCCACCTTATAAATGCCCTTATCCATCACCGCAAAAAGATGTTCCTTATCGAGCTGTGTGAGGTATGAATAGCCTGTTACGGTCGGTTGGAGACGTTGAAGCTGATTACCCGAATATATGAAAATACCCATACTCGTACTCACCCATACCTTTCCATCGGCATCAATGACAAGATTCGTAATCCAATCTTTATTTCCAAGATAATCCACAAGGGAGAACCATTGTTCAAAATGATCTTTTATCCTATTATACTTGAAGATTTGACCATTTTGTGTCGAAGCTGCCAATATACCCTTATTATATGCCAACTTCACCTGCATCACGTCGGATGTAGACACAGGTAAGTTGTAGGTGCGGCAATCCGATGGCGTAGCTCTCATTATACCCATCCTTGAAGCTGCCCACACAAAACCATCGTCATCGAGCGTCAGCGTAGTAATGCCGGACATCGGAATTCCGTTGTCACCTGCCACACTTTCAAATTCAGGCTGACGGCGCAATGAGGCTGTTGCCGACAACAGGCAGCTTATATAAATAAGGAACACCATCCCCACTCGCCGGCAATAATGTTGCCGAGAAGGGACAGTTTTCGTTTTTTTAGAAGATCTGAGAGGTGCTAACAATGAAGTCAACGAGTTTTTCATATTACTGGTTATGTTATCTTAAACCGTAAAAATATACATTAAACAGGTGGATAGAGTCGATAACCGAATCACTCATCACCACAAATTTATTTAAAATAATTCATTCGGCAAAAGGCTATGTTACATTTTCTATCACATATGAGATGCAAAGATAGATATTTATCTGATATTATATGAAAGATACCTAAATTTACAAATCCAACACCCTTGATTCTGACTAACTTTGCAAATATATCTCTCTCATTTCATTTTACTATTTAACTAATCTGACAGTCATGAAAAGACTCTTGTTTTTACTTATCGTAGCTCTCCAAAGCATGTGTATTCTTAATCTGAATGCACAGTTCCACCAGCAACCCGACGAATCGGGACTGCCGGGAAAACGTGGTATCCTCAACGTGCGCAGTGCCCAATATCCACGTCTTCTTCCCGACAACCGGATGGAATTTCGTGTGAAAGCACCTGACGCAAAAAAAGTGCAGATTGACCTTGGCAAGAAGTATGATCTGACACGTGATGCCGACGGCATCTGGACAGGCACAACAGAACCGCTCACCCCGGGTTTTCATTATTACTTCCTGATTGTGGATGGTGTGCAGGTAGCAGATCCGGCAAGCGAGTCTTTCTACGGATGCAGCATGCATTCAAGCGGCGTGGAGATTCCCTACCCCGATGGCGATACACGCTTCTATATGGCAGACGTGCCCCACGGCGACGTGAGGATGAAAAGATATTACTCCACCACAGCCGGCGACTGGCGCAGGGCGTATATCTATTGCCCTCCGGGCTATGATGCTTCCAACGAATCCTACCCGGTGTTGTATCTTCAGCATGGAGGAGGTGAAGATGAGAGAGGTTGGGCTACTCAGGGACTGACCGACATAATCATGGACAACCTCATTGCCCAAGGAAAGGCAACCCCTATGATCATTGTGATGGCAGACGGCAATACATCCGATTTTGAGAAGGAATTGCTCAACGATGTAATCCCTATGACTGAAAGAAACTTCCGCGTTAAGCCGGGACGTGAAAACCGTGCCCTCGCCGGACTTTCAATGGGAGGCATCCAGACTCTCAACACAGGAATCCCCAATCTCGATAAGTTTGCTTACCTCGGTGTGTTCAGCTCCGGATGGTTTGCCAATCCCAATCCGTTTGGCGTGATGATGGATTCTGAGAAATACTATGATATGCTTAAAGACAATAAAGATGAGTATAATGATAAATTGAAAGTGTTCTGGCTTTCAATGGGTGG
>CAMWIF010000065.1 GCA_947174225.1 uncultured Porphyromonadaceae bacterium
GTGATATTCGTGGCTTACAAAGAGCTTGCCTCGCTTGTGAATGCTCCGTTTTAAGCATTTGAGGCAGTGGAGGTGTCTGATGCGCTCCCTACCGATGAGCTTCTGGACATAGTCGACGATGTAGAGCCGGACAACTTCGCTGATGAAAACGAAATTGCTGAGACTGATGACTCTGTGGAATCTGAAGAAAGTCAGGATTATTCGGACTCAGAAAATATCTTGACCATTGCCAAACAGGATAAGAACTTGGAATCTCCGGAGGAGACGGAAGTGGCACAACCTATGACTCCTGTTCCCGAAAAATTGAAGAAGGCTGAAGCTGTAGGTCCTGTTATAATTACCTATGACATTACGAGTGTCAAGGACAAACACTTTGAGGATGATGAGTCGGATTCAGTTTCCGTCGTCTCCGGAAAGGATAAGGCAGCCGTTGAGGTGGATGAGATAGAGGAAAAGGAGGAACCGGGGACACCCGTCATATCTTTTTCCTCCCCCGTCTCTTCAGCAGCAACTCGAAAGCGTAACATAAGTGATAACGATTCCGGTGAGCTTGATGATAAGGAAAGTCCTGCTCCTAAGGAAACTATAAAGACCATCCGCTTTGAGTCTGCCGAAGCGAATGAGGATGATGAGGCAGTGGCGGGTAAGAGTCGTAGCCGGTTTGGCAGCGGTTTCCTAATCGGATTCCTTTCTGCCATCGCAATCATTGCGTTGGTTATGCTGATTGGCGTGAAGTTTGATATGATGCCTGAAAAGGTAAGCAATATGCTGACGAAAAACTCTCCGGTGGAGGATGGGACGGAAAATGGGGAAGGCATGGAAAATGAAGACTCATTTTCGGGTGTCCCTTTATCGGATTCCATTAGCAGTGATGACGCTTCAGCAGCTCCATCTTCAGTTTCGCAGCCGGGTGCTTCCAATGCCGGTGAATCGGGAGAAAATGCGGTGCCTACTATGGCTTCGGATGCACCTGTCTACGACGTTGTTTCCACTACCCGTTACCTTACCACTATGGCTAAGGAACATTATGGCAACTTTAACCTATGGCCTATTATATATGAGGAGAATCAGGCGTTCTTGGGTCACCCGGACAGGATAAAGCCGGGTACACAAGTTGTGATTCCGCCACTTTCAAAGTATAAGGTCAATCCTGATAATCCTGAGGATGTGAAACGCATAAAGCAGAAAGGTGTAAGCATCTATTCAAAATATAAGTAATTTCATAGCGGTGATAATTAGGAACTTGCAAATATTTCTAAAAATATTTGCAGAAAAATTTGGTGGTTTCAGCAGAATTGCCTAATTTTGCACTCGCAAAGGGATAAAAAATGGTGCCATGTCCGAGTGGTTAGGTACCGGTCTGCAAAACCGTTCACACCAGTTCGAATCTGGTTGGCACCTCAAGAAGGTGGGAAAGTCAAATAGATTTTCCCACCTTTTTTGACTGTTAAATTTTCACAGTCTATACATACGATGCACGAATAATTCATTGAAAATATATGCCACTCGAACAATCGAATACGAAGACACGCGCTAAGACGGGTGTTAGACCACCGAAAAAATACACAGTTTTTATTCACAATGATGACTTCACCACAATGGGGTTTGTAGTGCTTGTGCTCACAACCGTATTCCATAAAAAGGAAGAGGATGCCATGGCTTTGATGCTTCAGGTGCATCATTCCGATAAGGCTGCAGTGGGCACCTACAGTTATGATGTGGCGACCACCAAAATAGCTCTTGCTACCGATATGGCTCGTTCAGAGGGATTCCCTCTTCGCCTTACTATGGCTGAAGCATAGGGTGGAATTAATGATTTTACATAGATTATATGTCAATGGACACACCTATTATATATTCTCATGACGTGGACAAACTCTTGAAAAAGACGTTTGACCTCGTGGCACAACACAATGATGAGTATGCCACTCCGGAGCATCTTCTCCTCGCTTTGCTCAGTGAAGTGAAATTCAGGAGGGTGCTCGATGTGAGCGGCGCAGACTATCATGCTATCGAAACGACCCTCTTATCATATATAGATTCCTTGGATAAGCTAAGTCCGGATATGCCTCCGTCGAAAGAACTGAGTATGCAGATGGAGCAGGTATTAGGTATAGCTGCCAGTGTGGTGGTGAGTTGCGGCAGGACGCGCGTAACCATTCCCCATATAGTGAAAGGTATCTTTGACCTTCAGGATTCACTTGCCTCATATGTGTTGCTTTCGGAGGCGGAATTTGATGAAGCCTCTTTTATGAGCGAACTGGTGAGTGAGTATGATCCGGCTGCGGCCCTATTAGACGATGTGGCGGAAAGTAATTTTTTGGAGGAGGAGTTCGATGAATTGAATGAAACCGGTGAAAACACTGGAGCTTCCCGTGACTCAGTGGGCTGGAAAAGCCTTGTGGTGTGCGTGAATGACAATCTTGAAAGCCGTAATCCTTTGATAGGGCGTGAAACGGAACTTGAGCATACCATGCGTGTGTTGAGTCGTAAGGATAAGAATAATGTCCTGCATATCGGTGAACCGGGTGTCGGTAAAACAGCTCTTGTGTATGGTCTTGCGCGTCTTATCAACGCCGGCACTGTGCCTCACTCTCTGAAGGATGCCAAGATTTATCAGCTTGATATGGGCACATTGCTTGCCGGCACCCAATTCCGGGGAGACTTTGAAAAGCGTCTTAAAATGATAATGGACGGCATCAGCAGTGAGCCGAATCCTATCGTATATATTGACGAGATTCATAGTCTGGTAGGAGCCGGAGCCACAGGCGAGGGTGCTATGGATGCCTCGAATATGCTTAAGCCCTATCTTGAGGCAGGCAAGATAAGATTCATAGGCTCCACAACCTATGAGGAATATAAACGCTACTTTGCCAAGAGTAAGGGACTGGTGAGACGTTTTCGCCAAATTGATATAGCTGAGCCATCGATTGAGGAGACACGTGAGATACTTTTCAAATTAAAGGGTGGGTATGAGCAGTTCCACGGAGTGACATACACTGACGATGCCCTTGATTTTGCTGTGAAGGGAAGCGCACGTCATATCACCGACCGTTTCCTTCCTGATAAGGCTATTGACCTTATTGATGAGGCAGGTGCCTATCGTAAGATGCACCCCGGAGAAGAAGAGATTCTAATAGTAGATGACAAGCTTATAGCTTCGGTGTTAGCTAAAATTTGCAAAGTAGAGGCACTGGCTACCAATGAAGACGATGAGGAACGCCTTGCAACGCTTCGTGAACGCTTATCTGCACAGGTATTTGGTCAGGACGAAGCAATAAATGAGGTGACGGAAGCTGTGCAGATGTCGAAGGCAGGTCTGACAGAGGAAAACAAGCCGTTGGCATCGCTGCTCTTTGTTGGTCCGACGGGTGTCGGTAAAACAGAGGTGGCTAAGGTTTTGGCAGCTGAGTTGGGTATTGAACTGTTGAGATTCGATATGAGCGAGTATACTGAGAAACACGCTGTGGCGAAATTAATAGGTTCACCGGCGGGATACGTCGGTTATGAGGATGGCGGATTGCTGACGGATGCGGTGCGTAAGAATCCGAATGTAGTGCTACTGCTTGATGAAATAGAAAAGGCCCACTCCGACATCTACAATATATTGCTTCAAGTGATGGACTATGCACGGCTTACCGACAATAAGGGCAATCACGCCGATTTCAGAAATGTGGTGCTGATAATGACCTCAAATGCCGGAGCGCAATACGCTGCCCAGGCAAAGGTGGGCTTCGGCAGCACTGTAGGCACCGGCGATGCGATGATGAAGGAGGTGAAGAAGACATTTAAGCCTGAATTTCTTAACCGTTTGTCGGGTACGGTCGTCTTCCACGATATGACCCGTGAAATGGCAGGGCTTATTCTGGAGAAGAAGCTTAACCAGCTTCGTAGCCAGTTGAAAACACGCAATGTCACTCTCACCCTTTCAAAAGAGGCTCAGAAGATGTTGCTCGACAAGGGCTTTACCAAAGAATACGGTGCGCGAGAGCTTGACAGGGTTATCTCATCATTGCTGAAGCCGTTGCTGATGCGCAGTATTCTGTTCGGTAAGCTGAAAAACGGAGGTACTGCTGAAGTGGAGGTTAATAACGGTCAATTGGTATTGTTATGATTTTTGCGTTAGACGATGAGATAGGTTTTCCCGATCCGAGATTGGGTGAACCGGATGGACTTTTTGCCATAGGTGGTGATTTGAGCATAGACCGCTTGTTGCTTGCCTATAGTTATGGGATCTTTCCGTGGTTTTCCTTCAGGGATAGCGACGAACCTTACTGGTATTGTCCAATGGAAAGATTTGTGATCTTCCCGGAAGAGGTGCACGTGTCTCATTCGATGCGCACGTTGCTTAATAAAGGACTTTATAGGGTAAGCATCAATGAGGATTTTGACGGGGTGATTCGTAATTGCAGCGAGTTGAGAATCCATAAGAAGGGTGCGTGGCTTGGTAAGGAAATGATAGACGCATACACCCGTTTGCACGAGCAAGGTTTCGCAGCGAGTGTGGAGGTGTGGGACGGGGATAGGCTTGTAGGTGGTCTTTATGGTGTGTGCATAGGCAATGCTTTCTTTGGAGAGAGTATGTTTTCCCTTGTGCCCAGTGCCAGTAAATTAGCGTTGATTTATTTGGCAAGAGTTTTCGCCGCCAATGGCGGAAGGTTGATTGATTGTCAGTTTGAAACTCCACATCTAAAGAGTATGGGAGGTAGATTTATACCCTATGATGAATATCTAAAGATTATTCAGAGTGATTGATCGGAGAAACAAAAAATGACGAGACCGAGAGCGGTTTCGTCATTTTTATGCTTGAGGGTTGATGAGATTATTTCTTTTTATTCTTGCATGAAGTGTCATCTTTTTTGCAAGAGTTGTCTTTGCAGTTACCGTCTTTACAGTTGGCGTCTTTTGCCGAGCATTTGCCGTCGCATTTCTTATCACCTTTGCCGTCGCATTTCTTACCGTTCTGCTTACAGGCGGCTTTATCCTTTGAGCAATTGGTATTGGCTGCACAATCAGTAGTGTTGGGACACGTAGTCTTGGCATTGCAATCCGACGCTTTAGGGCAAGAAGTATTGCCATTGGCAGCGGGAGCAGGATTGGCAGCATCTACGGGAGTCACAGTGTAGTTAAGCTTGCCGAATGCCTCGGTTATGTTGGCTTCATTTGTCTTGTCGGCATCATATGTCACCACTACAAGCTGATTCTGAAGATCAGTACGGATATTAGTCACACCCTTCTCAAAACGAAGATTCTTCTTAATCTTGTTCTCACAATTCTGGCAGCTCATTTGAGGCTGGGTGGTCACAACGAACTCTTTGATGGTTTTTGCCGAGAGAGTCACGGTAGCCATCATAAGTAGGCACAGAGCGAATAATTTCTTCATAACTGATTGTAAATATAGTTTTCTTATTTAACGTGAAATGACCTTAGATTATTTGGTTATTTCCGAATTAAGTTGAAGAAATAACTGTCTGACAGATTCTGGATGTACTTAGTTGATTGCCCGAAGCTGTACGGGAGATGTCAAGAAAAGGAAATCTAGAGTGAAATAGATGATAATCAGGAGGAAAAAGAAAAGAGATGTATAACGGAGGAAACAAATAAGGGAGTTAAACCGTTTTAATTTGGAGAAATGTTAAGAAAGGTTTAATTTTGCAACCGAAATGGGCAGTTTATACTCACATCTATATCCACATCCTGAGGAAAAGGGTCTATATGGATTATTCAACGACAGTTTTCCTCCTATTCTTGACGGAGTGACGCTTACCGTGGAGAATTATGGTCACTGGCTTCATAAGTCAGGACGCACTCCTTGTGTGGTGACGCCGTGGAATCCTAAGAAAGATAACTATGAATATTCTGTGATGCGATTCTTCTCATTGCCCATCGCTTCCCGAAAACCTTATCGTTACGGTTATCCGAAACTTGATCCTTTCATCTGGAAACGGCTTCGTGACACCGACTTCAGAATTCTTCACGCCCATTGTCCTTTCTCATCAGGCAGATTGGCTGTTTACGTGAAGAAAAAACAGGGGGTGCCTCTTATTGGTACTTTCCATTCCAAATACCGGGCAGATCTGGAACATTCTTTTAATCATACGCCTTGGATGGTGCCCATCATTATGAAGAGAATCCTTAATTTTTTCAATGCCTGCGACGAGGTGTGGATACCTCAAGCCTATGTGGAGGATACAGTTAGGGAATATGGATATAAGGGCCCATTGACAGTGGTGGAAAACGGAAATGATTTCGCTTCCATAATCACCGGAGATTTGTGGGAATATAAGCAGGGAGCCAGAAAGCGGCTCGGGTTTAAGGAGGATGAGATTGCTCTTCTTTTCGTGGGGCAGCATATATGGGAGAAGGGCATCAGAATCATTGTGGAGGCATTGAAGCTATTGAAAGGTAAGGTGAATTTCAGAATGAATTTTATCGGCAATGGCTATGCCAAGGGTGAGCTTGAGAAACTTGTGGCAGATTGGGGACTCTCCAATCGTGTTAAGATTAACGGGGTAATTACAGGCAGGGAGGCTTTGAGCGATTATTATGCAGCAAGTGATCTCTTTCTCTTTCCCTCATTTTATGATAATGCACCTTTGGTGGTGAGAGAAGCTGCGGCTATGGGCACACCGTCGGTCTTGTTGGAAGGCTCCACAGCTTCGGAGGTGGTGAGCGACGGTAAAAACGGCTTTCTTGTGGCACGTACGCCGCAGGCTTTTGCTGAAATGATAGGAGGTCTGGCGGCTGACCGGGAAAAAATGAGGAGCGTGGCGCAAGGTGCCCGTGATACGCTTGTGAGAAGCTGGGAAGATGTAGTAGGGGAGGTGATAGACCGTTATGATTCGCTGATAAAACAACATAACCGCAAGTAAGAAAAACAGATTCTGAGATGAGCGACACTAATACAAATACACCATCAACTTCAGAGGGAACCTCTGCGAATAATCCGTCGGCTGCGGCTCCGGATAAAAATTTCTTCTCTGCATGGAAGGTTATTTTGCCGGTGCTTATCGGCTTGACTGTGGTAGTGCTGATGTTCTGGCATGATGCAAAGAAGGAGAACTTGGCTGAGGTATGGCATAATATCCATTTCGATACCCGTACTTGGATTTGCATCGTGTTCGCGCTGATGTTTATGTTCGGACGCGATTTCGGGTTAAGCTGGCGTTTTCGAGCCTTGACCGATAGGCAGCTGCGTTGGACTCAGGCGTTCAAGGTGGATTTTCTGTGTGAGTTCACATCTTGTATCACCCCGTCGGCAGTGGGTGGCAGCTCATTGGGAATGGTTTTTCTTAATTCTCAAGGGATAGAATTCGGTAGGGCTACGACGCTTATGATTACCACTCTTTTCTTGGATGAACTCTTTTTTGTGGTAGCGTGTCCTATCGTTGTCTTGCTTACTCCGGCAAATGAGATATTCTCCTCTGTGGGCATAAGTTTTTCCCACGGTATAAAGCTTACCTTCTGGATTGTCTATACGGGTATCTTTATATGGACTTTGATATTGTTCTCCGGAATAATTTGGAAGCCGGAATGGGTAAGGACGTTGATTCACAAGATTTTCACTTGGCGTTGGCTAAAGAAATGGAAGAATCAGGCAGTGTCGTTAGGCGATAATATGGTTGCCACCTCTATAGAGTTGCGTAAGAAGCCTTTCAGATTCTGGTTGGAGGTGTTTGGTGGCACAGCTCTGTCGTGGACTTCAAGATATTTAGTTGTAAATGCCCTGTTTTTTGGTTTTGTGGCTGCGGCTGACCATTGGCAGTGGGTTATATTTGCCCGTGAATTCGTGATTTGGATAGTGTTGATGGTAAGCCCAACCCCCGGTGGCTCAGGCATAAGCGAATGGATATTCTCAGAATATTACGGTGACCTTGTGCCCACTGCCGGACTTGCCCTTATCTTGGCAATCTTCTGGCGTATCATTTCCTACTATGTATATTTGGGCATTGGTGCGATCATCGTGCCGGGTTGGCTTCGTCAGACCATCAACCGCATACAGAACTACAAGACGTCTAATAAGTCAGCCGACAAATCTACTAATGCGACTGTAGAAAAAAATACTGGTAAGACGGTTGATGAGTCAACCGATGGTCCGGTGAGTAAATTATGACTTATGAAGTTGCCATATTGTGCAAGTCTAAGTGTGACTTGCACAACGTGTTACTCTGGCTTAAGGACTGTGGAAAATAGTATTATCATAACTATGAGTGTTACGATGGCAAGAATTCCAAAAGCGTAGGCACATTTTATAAGTTTTTGCTTTGCATAGGGGTTTCTCTGCCCGATCAGCAGCACCATAAGATTAGAGAATACCGACATATATCCAAAGAAAAAAGTAGGGAAAATCCACCACGGTGCCCTTTGAATCATAAGGTTTATGGTCAGAGCCAACACTATCACCAAGGATATTATACAGGAAGTTTTGGTTTTAAACATATAGTTGATTTTTCAATTGTCAGGTTGTTTTTATATTCCCTACTTATACATAATCGGTATTATAATGTATTTGGGCTTCATATCGGATATAAGGTTTATTTGCAGAGTTTGAATCCGTATGGTTTACCGTTGATATCGTTGATAAGAGCGAAATAGAAGCCGTGAGGCTCACTATCAAGGTCGAATACGGCAGTGTCCGTGTTTCGGAAAGTAAGCTCACGGATTAAAGCACCTTCCATATTATAAAGTCTCACCATACTTATCTCTTCAGGCAACTGTGCCTCGAAATGTCCACCGCCAATCCAGCGTAGCTTAGGCTCTACAAGGTTTATTTTCGCATCAAACATTTCAAGTCGTCGTTGCTGTTCGGCACGTGTCTCGGCTACGAAATCTTCATAAAATGAGAAGGGTATATATTCATCTTCCACGTCCGTTTCTTCCTCGGCTTGAAGGTTGCCGAATCCGGGGAATTCCGTAGCATTGCGGCGCATTATCCAAACGGTATCATCATTTTCAAGACGTTCGAAGTAATTGTCCTGATAAAAACGGTTGAGCGTATAATCTATGCAGTCTGCAATATCGCCCCATGCCTCTATCGCTTCGTTTGGCATACGGCTGTCATAGCGTATGTATTCAATGTCACGGGCATATTCAGAGAGGAGCTTCATTTGATCCTGATCAATATGGTCAGGGCTGAAATTTGATTTAAGGCTGTAACCGAGTATCGGCATAGCTTTATTTTCAGCGGATATTATTACAGAACCTCCGGCTGGATGATTGTAGACATAGAAGGGGGTGAAGAGACGATTGGTGGTGAAACGCTTTCCATTGAACACTAATTTTGGTTTTGCCATAATCTGTCCGGCAGCCGCATTGAAGAATTTCTCGGCAATACGCGATGCCTCTTTCTGACTCACTGTCTCGGCATTGAGGAGGGTGAATCCGAATATGATGGAAAGAATCAGAGCAATATGTCGGAGTTGTCGGATCATATTTATTGGTATCTTATCATTGATATAACGTCAAGGGAGGGGATAAATTTCAAATTATATGGTGTTATAATGAGAAGATGTTATAAGAAATTGTGTTATTTGTCGTTAAGAGGGTAAGGTTTGGATTTAGTCATTAGTTTGTAGAGAATAGAGGATAGGAGATTCCTGGCTTAGAGAATAGTTATTGGGATCCGGGATTTTGGAAGATATATTATTATGACGATGTATTTAAGTAAATAAGTTGGTTATGAAAAAGATGATTTATGCTTATGCTGCGACATTGGCTATAGGGTTGTTTGCATGTGCCGGTGATAAAAAAACTGCTGATCATTCGGTGGAAGATGACTCTTTGGCATTGGAACCGATTGAAATGGAGTCTTTTGAAGAAATAATTGCTGATGGATATAAGATTACAGAGAAAGGTATTATTCCTACGGGTGGCAGGCCGATGATTGTGGATTTCTCCGCTGACTGGTGTCAGCCTTGCCAGGATCTTAAACCAATTTTCGCCAATCTTAAAAATGATTTTATAGGGAGGATAGATTGCGTAATTGTAAATACTGACGAAAATAAGGATATTGCTAAAAAATATGGTATAAAGAATATTCCCACACTTCTGTTTCTTACCGAGAAGGGTGAAATAAAAAAACAGACCACCGGCTATATTCCCCGCGACTCGATTAATAATATAATAGACTCAGTGTATAACCATCTGCGATAGTTATTGCCATAAGATATTTTCTGTCACTTGCCAACAATCGACCATAGGTTGTGTTTTCTATGCTTTATCGCCTAATGGATGCTTGTTTTAATTAAGTGAGAGGATATTGTGAAATAAGAGATGTACGTTTAGAAGCAAAATGAAGGAGGAACCCGGGCAGGTTCCTCACTCATTTTTCTTCGAAA
>CAMWIF010000066.1 GCA_947174225.1 uncultured Porphyromonadaceae bacterium
GTTGTAATCGGACGCAGCAACATCGTAGGACTGCCGGCTGCAAAGTTGCTTCTCGACCGTAATGCCACAGTCACAATAGCCCATAGCCGCACCAAAGATTTGGCAAAAGTGGCATCTGAAGCCGACATCCTTGTAGTAGCCATAGGTCGTCCGAAATTTGTGACAGCCGATATGGTAGGCGAAGGAGCGGCAGTAATCGACATTGGTGTAAACCGCGATCCGGAGACGGGTAAGCTTTGTGGCGACGTTGACTATGCCGCTGTATGCGACAAGGCATCGGTAATCACTCCCGTGCCGGGCGGTGTAGGACCTATGACCCGTGCTTGTCTTATGGAGAACACCCTCGAGTGCTTCCTCCGTAAAATGGAGAAAAATAACGAATAAAAACATCCCAACTATCATGATAGAGAGATACGGAAGAGACGTAATGCGCGAGGTCTGGACCGAAGAGAATAAATTTCGCGCTTATCTTAAGGTAGAGCTTCTTGCCGCTGAGGCATGGAGAGAATTAGGTGTTGTGCCGGCTGAGGATGTTGAGAAACTCAACGCCAACGCCACTTTCAATATCGACCGCATCAAGGAAATCGAGCTTCAGACACGCCACGACATTGTGGCATTCACCCGCACTGTCAGCGAATCACTTGGTGAGGAGCGTAAGTGGGTACACTACGGCTTGACCTCCACCGACGTTGTTGACACAGCTAACGGCTACCTTTTCAAGCAGGCTAACGATATTCTTCTCAAAGACATCGAGGAATATATCGAAATGCTCAAGAAACAGGCTATCCGTTTCAAGAATCTTCCCTGCATAGGCCGCACACACGGTATACACGCCGACATCACATCCTTCGGGCTTAAATGGGTACTTTGGCTTGCTGAGATGCGTCGTAATCTTGAACGCTTCAAAGCTGCCGCCAAGGGTGTTGAAGTAGGTAAAATCAGCGGTGCCGTAGGTAATTTTGCCAACATTCCACCTTTCGTACAGGATTATGTATGCGAAAAGCTCGGCATTGACAGTTCCGACATAAGCACTCAGGTGATCCAGCGCGACCGCCATGCCTACTATATGGCTACACTTGCCCTCATCGGCGCAAGCCTTGAGCAGATGGCTCTTGAAGTGCGCAACCTCCAGCGCACTGAGGTGCATGAGGTGGAAGAGGCATTCGGCAAGGGTCAGAAAGGTTCCTCAGCTATGCCCCACAAGCGTAATCCGGTGAGCAGCGAGAATATCTGTGGCTGCGCACGTGTGCTTCGCGGCTATATGGTGACTGCCTATGAAAACGTGGCTCTCTGGCACGAGCGCGACATCTCACATTCAGCCACAGAGCGTATCATTATGCCCGATGCCACCATTCTTCTCGACTATATGCTCAACCGTATGAAAGGCATACTTGAGAACCTTGTAATATTTGAGGATCAGATGAAAGCAAACATCTACCGTACAAACGGTGTGATTTTCGCTCAGCGCGTTATGAACGCACTCATCGACAAGGGCTTTGTGCGTGAGAAGGCATACGACACTGTTCAGCCTATCGCTATGAAGGCTATGAGTCTCGGAGCATCTTATCAGGATCTCCTCAAGCAGGACCCCACTGTGATGGGTGCGCTTACAGAAGAGGAACTCGACAACTGCTTCACTCTCGACTATTACTTCAAGAATATCGACCACATCTATAAACGTAATAAATTAGAAGAATAATGTCGGAAAGATTAGTAGTCATCGGCTCCCAATGGGGCGATGAGGGTAAAGGAAAAGTTACCGACTATTTCGCGTGCCGTGCGGATATGGTGGTGCGTTATCAGGGTGGTAACAATGCCGGGCACAGTGTGATGTTCAATGGTCATAAATACTCCCTCCAGAGTATACCTTCCGGCATTTTCAACCCCAACACCGTCAACGTTATGGCTAACGGTATGGTGGTCAATCCCGAATCTGTGCTTGTGGAACTCGACCGCCTCCACGCTCAGGGCATCACCGACTATCAGCTTTATATATCCGACCGTGCCGCTATGGTTATGCCCTGGCATTCCGCGCTCGACGGAGCTTATGAGAATCTGAAAGGTGGCAAACTCATCGGCACCACAAAGAAGGGTATCGGTCCGGCATATAGCGACAAGTATAGCCGCGTCGGTCTGCGTATGGGTGACCTTCTCGAACCGGAATACTTCGCAGAGCGTCTTCAGGCAGCTCTTGACCAGAAGAATATGGAGCTTAAGATGCTTGGCTTACCTACTTATGATTTCAAGGAGGTCTATGACCGTTATATGGAGATTGCCAAGATTCTCGGTCCGCGCATCGTAGATACATCTGCTTTGATCAATAAGGCTCTGCGCACACCTGATAAGAAGATTCTTTTTGAGGGTGCTCAGGGTATGATGCTCTGCATTGACCATGGCACCTATCCCTTCGTCACATCCTCCACCCCCTCTTCGGCAAGCGTGCCTGTGGGAGCCGGAATCTCCCCCAAATGGATCAACAATGTGTTGGGCGTGGCGAAGGCATACTGCACCCGTGTAGGCGAAGGACCCTTCCCCACTGAGCTTCATGACCATATCGCTCACGAAATCCGTGAACGCGGACACGAGTATGGCACAGTCACAGGTCGTCCACGCCGTGTGGGCTGGTTTGATGCCGTTGTAGCTCGCTACACAAGCCGTCTCGCCGGAATTGACAACTGGGCGCTTATGCTCTTCGACGTGCTCTCAGGTCTTGACAAAGTGAAGATATGCACACATTACGAACTCGACGGTGAGATAATCGACACTCCCCCTTCTACAATATCCAAACTTGCACGCTGCAAACCTGTATATATTGAGATGGATGGCTGGAAAGAGGATATATCCGGTATCAAGAGCTATGACGAGCTTCCCGAAGCTGCCAAGGCTTATGTGCGTAAGATCGAGGAAGTCACAGAGGTGCCAGTAGGCGTAATCTCAGTTGGTCCCGACCGCACCCAGACCGTCATAATCTCCGAAAAACTCAAAGAATTCTAACCAATCAGTAACCCGCAATTCGATATAATATGTCATTCTTAACTGAAAAAGTGAATGAGGAAGGCATGACATTCGATGATGTCCTCCTTGTACCGGCCTATTCGGAGGTGACTCCCAACATGGTGGATGTGAAAACCCGCTTCTCACGAAATATAACCCTCAACATCCCTGTGGTGTCTGCCGCTATGGACACCGTTACGGAAGCTGCCATGGCAATTGCCATTGCGCGTCAGGGTGGTATCGGCGTGATCCATAAGAATATGCCCATCGACGTGCAGGCTGCTATGGTAAGAAAAGTGAAACGTGCCGAGAGCGGTATGATTTTCGATCCCGTCACCATTACCCCCGACCAGACAGTAGGTGATGCACAGCGTATGATGCACGAGAACCATATCGGTGGTATACCTGTGGTAGACGGAGAAGGTAAGCTCGTGGGCATTGTCACTAACCGCGACCTCCGCTTCCAGACCGAAGAGAGCCTTCCCATCTCTGAGGTTATGACCAAAGATAATATAATCACCACTACTAATCCCGATCTCGCCGAGGCATCACAGATTTTGCTTCGTCATAAGATTGAGAAGCTTCCTGTAGTCGATAAGGATAATAAGCTCGTCGGTCTCATCACTTACCGCGACATCACCAAGATACAAGACTATCCCAATGCTTGCAAAGACAGCAAGGGCCGTCTGCGTGTAGCCGGTGGCGTAGGGGTCACCAGCGACACTCTCAAGCGTGTGGAGGCTCTTGTGAATGCAGGAGTTGATGCTGTGGTGATCGACACTGCCCACGGACATTCAGCCAATGTGGTCAACACCCTCAAGGCTGTGAAAGCCAACTTCCCTGAGATTGATGTACTCGTAGGTAACATAGCTACTGCCGAGGCAGCCGAATACCTCATCGCCAACGGTGCCGACGGCATCAAGGTGGGTATAGGTCCCGGCTCCATCTGCACCACCCGTATCGTTGCCGGTGTAGGTGTGCCCCAGTTGAGTGCCATATTCAACTGTGCCAAGGTTGCCCGTGCCCACGGCATACCTGTAATCGGTGATGGCGGTCTCCGCTATTCAGGCGACGTTGTGAAGGCAATCGCTGCCGGTGCCGACTGTGTGATGATGGGTTCTATGCTTGCCGGCACAGAGGAATCACCGGGTGAGACCATCATCTACAACGGACGTAAATTTAAGGCTTATCGTGGTATGGGTTCTATCGAAGCTATGGAAGCCGGTTCAAAAGACCGTTACTTCCAGAGCGGGACAAATGACTCCAGCAAGTTTGTGCCGGAAGGTATCGTAGCACGTGTGCCTTACAAGGGTACTCTTGCAGAGACTATCTACCAGCTTCTCGGTGGTCTGCGTTCAGGTATGGGCTACTGCGGTGCCAAAGACATCGACGCGCTCCATCAGGCTCGCTTCGTGCGCATCACCTCTGCCGGCGTAATCGAGAATCACCCCCACGATGTGACCATCACTAAAGAAGCACCCAATTATTCACGTGCCGAATAAGTAGTTTAAAGTCTATGGAAAAAATCATAATATTGGATTTTGGCTCACAATACACCCAGCTCATCGCACGCAGAGTGCGTGAGCTGAATGTGTATTGCGAGATACATCCGTTCAACAAGATTCCGGAGCTTGATGCAGACGTAAAGGGTGTTATCCTCTCCGGTTCACCCTCCTCAGTGCGCGATGCCGACGCTCCGAAGCCGGATCTCAGCAACATCAAAGGGAAACTCCCCCTGCTTGGTGTATGTTACGGCGCACAGCTCCTCGCCAACGAATACGGTGGCGAAGTGGAAGGCGCTCCCTCACGCGAGTATGGACGTGCAATGCTCACAGTCGTAGATAAGCTCGACCCGTTGATGCTCAATGTTCCCTCCCCTTCACAGGTGTGGATGAGCCACGGTGACACCATCACACGTCTCCCTGAAAATTATCATATCATCGGCTCCACTGAGAATGTAAAGGCAGCCGCCTATCATATAGAGGGTGAAAAGACTTGGGGCATACAGTTCCATCCGGAAGTATATCACTCTACCCATGGCAAGCAGATTCTCGCCAACTTTGTGCATGGCATCTGCGGATGCTCCGGCACTTGGAGCCCTGACTCATTCATCGAAACAACTGTAGCGGAACTGAAAGAGAAACTCGGCGACGACCGTGTGATTCTCGGTCTTTCCGGCGGCGTAGATTCATCTGTTGCTGCTATGCTGCTCCATAAGGCTATCGGCGACCGACTCACCTGTATCTTTGTCAACAACGGTCTGCTGCGCAAGAATGAGTTTGCCGATGTGCTCGACTCCTATAAGCATATGGGTCTCAATGTAATCGGAGTTGATGCAAGCGAGCGTTTCTACAACGATCTCAAAGGTGTAACCGATCCGGAGAAGAAGCGTAAGATTATCGGCCGTGACTTCGTAGAGGTGTTCAACGCTGAGGCTAAGAAAATCGAAGGGGCTCGTTGGCTCGGACAGGGCACTATCTACCCCGATGTAATCGAAAGCTGCTCCGTGAAGGGCCCCTCCGCCACAATTAAGAGCCACCACAATGTTGGCGGTTTGCCTAAGGAGATGAACCTAAAGATTGTTGAGCCTCTACGCCTTCTCTTCAAAGATGAGGTACGCCGTGTAGGCAAGGCTATGGATATGGATCAGCGTCTACTTGGCCGTCATCCCTTCCCCGGTCCGGGTCTCGGCATCCGCATCTTAGGTGAGGTTACTCCTGAGAAAGTGCGTGTGCTTCAAGAAGCCGATGCAATCTTTATCAACGGACTCCGTGAGGCAGGACTCTATGACCAGGTATGGCAAGCAGGTGTAATGCTCCTTCCCGTTCAGAGTGTAGGCGTGATGGGCGACGAGCGCACATATGAGAACTGTGTAGCACTCCGTGCCGTAATCTCCACCGATGGTATGACTGCCGACTGGGTACATCTCCCCTACGAGTTCCTTGCCAAAGTAAGCAACGAAATCATCAACAAGGTACGTGGCGTGAACCGCGTAGTCTACGACATCTCCTCAAAACCACCAGCCACAATTGAGTGGGAATAATCAAGATGCTGTAAATAATAAAATGTGCCGAGAAAATTTTCTCGGCACATTTTATTTACAGAGAGCTAACTCCTGTATCATTTCACCATCTGTTTCCTGACAGTGGTCTTGCCGTTGGCATCGGTCGTTTTAATTACATAGATGCCGGAAGGGAGATTATTTATCTTCGAAACATTAACCTTCACACCTGTCAAAGTGTAGATTTCAGTGTTTACTGCTTCGACTGCCTCAATTTCATCTACACCGGCAGTACTGATTTTGAAGGTAACAGCGTTGCCGTACTGTTTTCCTCCATACCACGCACCGGCTATGTAGCGCATACCTATGATGGGATCCTCTATTGAGCCATGGAACTTAACCTCCGCTGTGTCACCGTTATATAATTCAAACTCATCGGAAGTGGCAGTGGTGACGTAATAACCCGCAGAGCCGTCTTCCGGAGATGTCCAGATTGTCACATCCATTCTGTCACGGAACCAACCTCTCTTACATTTTATAACCAATGTAAAGTCAAGGTTCATATTGTCGGCGTTGGCAGGATCTCCGTCAAATGTAAAGCTCTCAGCACTGAGTGTCGGAGCCGCCGGTGCCTTCTCATAGTTCATAGCTATACCTTCTCCGAGCCATTCCCCCGTAAACGCATCGGCAAACCATACGCTATATTCACCCGGCTGAAGAGTGCCTATAAGATTAGATTCATATGTGAAGTCTACAGTCTCACCGGCAGGAACTGTTAAAAAGCGTCTGCCTCCCTGCGCCATCTCATTATAGTCGGCATCATATACGTAGAGGCGTATGCAACTTTCATAATCATAGTCTGAGGTATTGGTCATTACACCTGCCATCTGCAAGCTCTTACCTGCCACAGTACGGCTTGTGAACTCCATTTTCTCTATGTTGACATCAGCCTGTTCGGCATTCGACATTGTTATGGAATCCTCTGTAACCTCCAGCAGATATGCCTGATGGTAAGCTTTAAGCACCTGCATCGGCTTCCAATCCGAAGTTCCATCAATCATATATACGGGGCGTGCAATATATTTACCGTTCTTCACCGTGGAGGGCACGGTGGTAGCCAACCAATATACATAGCAATCCTGATTATTAAAGTATGGATTATAACGCTCCAAATCATAATGCCCGGCATCAAGCACTGTTATCTCCCCGGATTCCGACTCAAGCTGCAAGCCTGCCGTCAGCGAAAGAGGTTCGATTGAACGGTTCTGTGCCCATCCTGCTATACCTACCTCATTATCGCGCCCTACAGTGACGGTCTTTACCACCTCATCATTATCAAACAACCAGTTACCCCAGCTGTAGATCATAAGTGGCTCGATTTCACTATTGGGCTGCGGCTTCTTGATGTCTGCCACAATCATCTGCTCGAAATCATAGGAACCTGTAGACCCACCGGCACCCTGCTGGCTTCCGGGGAACATGGCTGTCAAAAGGTAGTAACCGTTCTGCGAACCGCCCCAGCCCCAGTTGATATGAAAATAGCCGTCACGGTAGCCATCGCACACATAGGCGTGTGCTCCGTCGTCGCTTGAGCCGGCATAATAGACAGGTCCTAATGAAAGCTGGTCATACACAAGCTGCTCCCATTCGGCATATGGCATAGCATCACGATAAACCACGTGCGCCCCCTTATCGTAGTTGAAATATTTTACAAGAGCATACGGCACATTCTCAGTATATGCCCCGCTGCCACCTTGGCTACCTACGCCATAGTCCATATTAAGGGCTATGCCTACCGTGTACATAAGGTCGGCTACTGCATGGTTCTGCTCTTCAGTGGTGTCGTCCCAGTAAGAATTAGCCATATTCTTCCAGTCGAAAACCACATCATCAAAGTTGCAGTTTAGTTCAAATTTATTTGTGCCGGAGGTGTATGAGTTGCTACCGGTGCCTTTTTCAGGCCATTTATGATAGTTCATAACCTGTGTCAAAGCCGTAGCCACACATCCTGTAAAGCAGGTCTCACCATCCTTGGCAGGTACAAGGTTATTGTATGGCGCACCCTGATCCCAGGAGGTGGCAAGCAAAGGTGCTATGTCGCTGCGTGACCTGGTCTGTTTTGCCGGACCGGCTACTTTAGACGGATTGGCTCTTATCCATTCAATCTGGCGTGCATACTCAGCCATCCAGTAATCAAATGCCGGGTTAGCCTCCGTGCCGTCAAATTCATTGTCGAGTATTGCCAAGAGTGGTTGGGCAGCGTCGTCAGCGCTCACAACGAGTGCGCCGGCATTGTCGCGAAACAGATACATAGCCGGTGTACCTGCAACTGTGTTGAACGTCTTGGCTAAAGTATACTCTGAGGTAGCCGAGCGAGTCAGCCCGGCAGCACGATTAAGCGCAGCTTCCGGGGTCAGCACCTCCGAATGGGCTGTGCCCGGCACTGCGAGAGCCAAAAGTAAAATAGAACTTAAATTTAATCTTTTCATGAAAATCATCTGTTAGTTTTGCGTCACAAATTTATACCTTTCAGGGCAATAAAACAAAAATTTTTCATAAAGATTTAATAAAAATCATATACCCCCCTTCTTCATATTTCTTTTTATACAGCACTCTCCCGATGCTGCGGCGACAACTATTACAATATCACCTAATCATAACCAGCTTTCTTGACTTGATTAGAATAATTTCGTAAATTTGCACCGTGATTAAAAATAAGGGTTAATGAGTTATCAATCTATCGACATACTACAAAAAAGTTTAGCTTCAACTGTCTTCTCAACAAAAAAAGATGCAAAGAAAGCAGCTGGTCGAGCATTAGGGACAATCGTAGAAATAATTACATATTATCTTCTTCGAGAATGGGGCTTTACTCCAAATATTCAGATCGAGACCAAATTGCCGGAGTTTGGAAATGAGGAAATAACTCACAATGTTGAGTTCACCCTTCATCAGATGTTACATAAAGAAGAACAAATAGCTGTTAAGCCATTAACTTATACTCGAATAAAGAATTTATTCGATTTCAACCCACAACACTCAAAAAATGGAAGTTTTATTGATAAGAATAATATTTTAAAAAACTCCGCAGTAATTGGTAAGCACAACAATTCAATAGCGATATGTAATTTATCAGGTAATAAATTAGTGCTATCCTTTATAAAGGAACAAGCCTCTGCTATGTTTGAATGTAAAAGAGTAGGTGTAGAAGATGGGCAGAAAAAAGGTCCACAAACTATCGAGAAAGCAAAACAAGGTGCCTATGTGGCTTTGAAATCCTCATCTCTACAAAGAGTTAGAGATAAATTTGGCAATGTATTTGGTGTTTATTTCAAAGATGGTGTGCTCCACACTCAGAAATACGAAGAAGCCTTAAACGACTGCATACAATCTGATAATTTAGAAAATTTTATTCTTTCATTTGGAGTTGTCAGCAATCACGGTAACTGGTTTACCTCCAACGATATGAATAAAGAATTGAAAGTATTGGCACAAAGTTATGACAGACTCCTATTTCTTACTGATGATGGGTTATATACTTTCATTGAAAAAACTATTTTAAACCCTTGTCTCCCATACATTCCGATAAAGAATGCCTTTATTAGCAGTTACAGAGATGGGAAAAAGACTAATTCTTTTACAAAATCAAAAATCTTGCTTGAAGCACATGGTGCTTTGACCGAGTTCTTTCACAATAATCTATCCTTAGTGGAGAGTTGGTTCAATATCATTTCTCCAAATGGAATGACAATAGAGGAAATTAAACATCAGTTACACTATCTTATAAATAAGGAGTAATATGACAGCCGGACGGAAAGTCAATACATTGAGTCAAAGTTGGTGTACTCCTCCAAAGTACATAGGAGCAATAAAGAGTTTTTGGGATGGTGAAATTGAACTCGATCCTTGCTCCAATGAATACTCTATGGTTGGAGCAAATACAGAATTTATGCTTCCAGAAACAGATGGACTAATGACTGAATGGAATTATAGAACCATTTATGTCAACCCCCCGTATGGAGCGGATAGAAGTCGAGGTACTACAATTAAAAATTGGTTGGCAAAATGTGCTTATACTCATGAAAGATATAATTCTGAGATAATAGCCCTGATACCAGTTGCTACTAATACATCTCATTGGAAGGAATATATATTTGGTGCGGCAGATGCCTTATGCTTTTTAGCGGATACTCGGTTAAGATTTTATGTTGATGGAATTGAACATGAAAAAGG
>CAMWIF010000067.1 GCA_947174225.1 uncultured Porphyromonadaceae bacterium
GGGCAGGTCTTTTCTTAGCCGTTACGACAATCACGTCTTGCGACAAGGAGGAGATTTATGTAGATCCGATTCCCGAGACTTTCAATGTGCCGCTCACTACTCTGAATGTGGAATGGAACGAGACTGAGGGCGTAGTGGATGTAGCTGCCAACGACGATTGGAAGGCAGAGTCTAAAAATAGTTGGATTTCCATTGATCCAAGTAAGGGTGAGGCCGGAGATACACGTGTTTATCTTCTTTTTGAATCCAATCCTTACCGTCTCCCCCGTACAGGTGAAATTGTGGTTAATTGTGGTGGAGAATCTAAAACAGTACAGATAACCCAAGCAGGTTGTTCGGATGATGCTTTAATCGCTCCTATTGACCTCTATTTGGAAGTACCCTCCCTTGACTGGGAAGCCGGTGAAATTTCTCTGTCAGCTTACTCGGAAGAGATTATGGGTAACCTTGGTATGACTATGGAGGAATTTACTGAGGGTATCGGTGATGAGGGTAATCTCGAATTCTTTGTGCTTGATAAGGATAACAACTGGATTGCCGGTGGCACTTCAGGCACTCGTTGCGGTGCGTGGTTTGACAACAATATGGAGGTTACTCAGTGGAGCACCGGCAGCTATCCTGCAAATGCCGCCTTTATGGAGGTTTATAATGAGGATGGCCCCACAATCGTAATCGGTCGTGCTCCTGCCAATCCCGATAATGCTGAGTACACGATTCGCTTCGGCTTCACTCCTGCCAACGATCACAGCCGTTATCAGTATTTCACCCTCAATTTCGTGTTCACCCCCGTTGATCTCAAGGGTACTGTCGTGGCTACCCACGATATTGATATGGAAATCGTAGCTAATGAAGGTTATGTGGCAACTCCCGCTGTGTTTGATGCAGCTGCTATCTGCGGTGAGCTTGGTTGCGCATCTCTCGACCTTGCCAAGGTGGTAGGCTATGACGCTGACGGTGAATTTGTAGGCTATTCTGCCAACAACGGCTACTGGTATATGCAGAACGGCAGCATCGGCTCTTGGGGCGACGGTGCCGGCTGGTTTATCGAATACTGGGGTGAGGGTCCCGACTCCGAGGATTACTCTTCATTTGCCGTTGGTCCCTTCCCGGGTGTGGTGAACGTGGCTGCCACTTCACAGATCGGCTTCTGGTATAACAACAATGTGGTGATGTTTAACATCAACGTCAAGGTTGTTGAAGGTGAGGCTGTTGAGGAATAATGAATCAACTAATCTAACGATAAAATGAATTTCAGATTTGTAAAATCACTCGTCATGATGACAGCAGTGGCATTCACAGGCTGCTGGCTGCCATCGTGCGATAAGGAGGAGATAATCATCAACTCCTATCCCACGGGATTTGAGAGTGTGCAGGAATCGAAAGAGCTTCCGTTCAGCTATGAGGTGGATGCGAAGAATATAGAGTTCACTGCCAAGGGAGCATGGCACATCGAGCTTGAAGATGGGGTCGATTGGGTTTATTTCACCCCGTCGGTAGGTAAGAAGGGTGCCAACATTGTCAAGGTGTCGGTTTCGCAGAATGTGGGCGCAACCGCCAGAGCCGCTATCTTCAACCTCGTTTCAGGCGAGGAGAAGGTGATGTTCACGGTGCGTCAGCCTGAGTTCGGCGGTGTGCTCAAGGATATAGAGGAGGGTGAAAGTCCTTATGTAGATCCGGAGACAATCCCCGACTATGACAAGTTCTTCCCCAACACGGAGCATGGCGCGACTATCCTTACCAAGGCTGCCAAGTTCTCATTCGCACGTTACAAACAGTCGGAACACTTCTTCGTGTTCTGGGAGCCGGGATTCGGTGACGATCCGAATGCCGCTACCGTCCCCGCCGCTCTCCGCGTGGATATTGACGACCTCTTGGCTAAGGCAGAGCATTTCTTTGACACCAATGTCAACAAGCTCGGCATGGCTACCGTAGGCGAGGGTAAATCTTATCTCGACCAATATAAGATGCAGATTTATCTCCTTTATCAGGATGAATGGCTTGCCACAGGTTCAGGCTATGACAATAAGATTGGTGCCCTTTGGGTGAATCCCTCTACTTGCCAGCCTGTAGGCTCGACAATCGCTCACGAGATCGGTCACTCATTCCAGTATCAGGTTTATTGCGACAAGGTGCTTCAGGGTGCTGCCGACGATATGCGCCACGGCTTCCGCTACGGCTTCGATGCCGACGGCGTGACTGGCTGTGCATATTGGGAACAGTGCGCACAGTGGCAGGCTATGGTGGATTATCCCGAGGAGATGTTCGGCTATCACGTGCCCAACTGGACTGCCAACTGCCACCGTATCTTCTATCATGAGTATATGCGCTATGCCTCTTACTGGCTCCAGCACGACTGGGTAGCGCGTCACGGTGTGGAGGCTTACGGAAGAATCTGGAGAGAGTCAGCTTTCCCCGAGGATCCTATCGAGGCTTATACCCGCATCTACAACAATTCGGATATGCAGAAGACATACGACGAATTGTATGACTATGCAGCCCATATGGTTTACTATGATCTTCCCGGTGTGAAGGAATATGCCACTCCGGCTGTGAAGGGTAACTATTCTACCGCTCTCTACCGTGTTGACAACAATAAGTATCAGGTAGCTTACAGCTCAACTCCCGGCACTGCCGGCTTCAACGTAATCCGCCTTATGACCTCAGCCGGCAAGAAGGTGAGCGTCAAGGTAGACGCTTTGGCTACAGGTAGCGCACTCGCTCCCAAGGATCCGGGTTCTGTGGTTAATGCCGACGGCGGCATCGTAGGTGCCACTAAGAATTACAATTCTCAGAGCAACACCACTTCCAACTTCCGCTACGGCTTCGTGGCTATCGTTGACGGCAATCCTGTCTATTCAGCTATGTCGAAGGGCGCGGAGGGGACAGCTTCTTATGATGTCCCTGCCAACGCTTCCGAGCTTTACTTCGTAATCTTGGGTGCGCCCGACACTTACAACCGTGTGCCTTGGGATGAGAATGAGAAGAACGACGAGCAGTGGCCCTACACAATCACTGTGAGCGAGACAGATGTGTATGACTATACAGAGCCTTCACTTCCCGAATACAATAAGGTTGATGCCAACACTATGGATGTGACTTACACCGTATCGGTTGACCCTGATAATGAGGATTGGTCGGTTGGTGCTTTGAATCTTATGTCAAGCGAGATGTGCGAGTTCTTCGATGCCGATTTCGCAGGATTGTCTGACCTTATGTTAGCTCCCACTGTAGGTAATCAGGTTGTAAAGACCGAGGGTAAGATTGTGGTGTTCAACCGCAATGCTGACGGTTCGCTTTCCGATATGCCGACTGCCAACGTAGGCTATTGGGTCACTCCCGACGGTACAGCTGCCGATTATGGCGATGCCACCATCTATTACGAGATAAGCGGTGTGAACGTCACTCTCGGCAAGAAGGGTGCGGTAGGCGCAGCCGGTGAGACTATGACGATGCGTCCGGTTTACGTCTACACTGCCGACGGCGTTGAGAAGACTGTGAATATCACAATCAATTATCAGTTTAAGAGCAAGCCGGCTCAGATGCCCCGCAGAATCTCTTATTCGAAGATGAAGAAATTCTAAAGATTAATGTGTCTGATTTTACGGGAGACATTGTGGCACTGCCCGCAGTGTCTCCCTACTTTATGACCTGTCTATAATATAGCCCAAAATATATCATGAAAAAGTACAGAGAATTATTGGTTTCTTTCGGAATGGCGGTGTTGCCTGTGGTCGGATGTGCCACGTTGCCGCTGTGTGCATCGGCTCAGGTGGTTGACCCCTCCGAAGCCGGTACTATCGCCCTCAACGACGAGGAGGCGTATAGAGTGAATACGGATATCCCTATCGTTACCCATAAGGGTAAGGATGTATATATACCCAAGGATTTACGGGAGATGGATCTGAATGACCCTAACTCGAAGTGGAGTTATCACCGTATGGTGGAGACCCCGAACATCGTGCTCTTCTGGGCTCCCGGTTTCGGCGACAATATCGCCACTGCTCCCGATTATGTGGAGGTAGAGGGTGACACTACCCCCGGAGCTACGGGCGAAGTCGGCAAGAGCCATAATATGAAGGTGGACCTTGCCAACCTCCTTGCCAAATTGGAGCATTTCTATGATTATTTCTACAATGACCTCGCTTTTGTGAAGCCTGGCACCAAAGCCGACAAGTATAAGATGATGGTGATGCTCGACTATTCCCTTGAGGGGACTGCCTACGGCGGCGACTATGACGGGCAGATCGGTGCGCTCTGGATTGCCCCGAACCGTGTGCAGGATAAGACGCTCAACTGCATTGCCCACGAGCTTGGACATTCTTTCCAGTTGCAGCTCTCCTGCGACGGCGAGGGTGAAGCCTGGGGTGGTGCCGGTATGTTTGAGATGGCTTCCCAATGGATGCTCTGGCAGGTGAACCCCGATTGGCAGACGGATGAGAATTTCCACCTCAATGCTTTCCGCGACCTTACGCATAAGGCGTTTCTGCATATCGACAATATCTACCATTCCCCCTATGTGCTTGAGCTGTGGGGCGAGAAGCACGGCAGGGAGATTATAGCCGAGCTGTTCCGTCAGGGTCAGAGAGGGGAGGACCCTGTGATGACCTACAAGCGCATCACAGGTATCAACCAGAAGGAGTTTAATGATGAGATGTGGCATAACTATGCGCGTCTTATCAACTGGGACATCGACCGTGTGCGCGAGAACGCGAAGCCTTATGCCAATAAGTGGAACACGAAGCTCGTCAACGCCGGTGGCGGCTGGCAGCGTGTGGCTCCGGAGAACGCTCCTGAGAATTACGGTTTCAATGCCATAGCTCTCCCTGTGCCTGAGCCGGGCAAGACCGTGACCGTGGATTTCCGTGGCGAGGCAGGTATGAAGGGCTATTACACCAAGAATAAGCAGAAAGCCGGGTGGCGCTACGGCATTGTGGCTGTGGATGCCGACGGTCAGACCTATTACGGCAAGATGGAGTCTGCCTCGAAGGGTAAGGTGAGCTACACCGCTCCCGAGGGTAAGAAGATTGAGCACGTGTGGCTTGTGGTGATGGGCGCCCCGACCGAGCATTGGCAGAATGTTGACGGCGAGGAGAATCCGGGCGATGCGCAGTGGCCCTACTCCATAAAGATTAAAGGTTGAAAGTTTAACCTTAAACCCTAAACTTTTTAGGATGAAGAGATTATTGGCAATGGTGGTAATGGGGGTGGCTGCTGTCCTTGGGGCTGCGGCTGCCTTCCAAGCACCCGATTTGAAGTTTACCCATTATACTACGGCTGACGGTTTGCCTTCTAATTGCGTCAGGGCTATTGCCCAGGATGAGGAGGGCTTCGTGTGGTTCGGCTCCGACGGTGGACTTGTGCGTTTCGACGGCACGTCTACCAAGGTGTTCATTCCTGAGGACCAGGAGGGGACAAGCGATATGTATGTGTTGTCGCTTTGCCGCTACGGGCGCGGTCTCCTCGTGGGCACTGACCGTATGCTTTACCGGTATGACCCGGCTACGGAGGCGCTTACCCCTATGGATCTGAAGTATAAGGATAATGTGAAAACTCAGATTGCGGATAATGTCTACGACATCGCCACAGACAGCAAGGGTAACATCTGGGTGGCGGTGGAGCGGCAGGGTGTGTTCCGCATAGAGTCTTCGGGTGTGGTGACTGATAATTATCAGTTTGCCGAAGCCAATAATTATATCGGTGACATTTATGTTGACCCCTCCGATATGGTGTGGGCTTTGAGCAACATCATAGGGGGCGGTGTGTATCGCTATGACCCTGTGAAGGGTGATTTCCGTGAATTTAAGATTTCCGATCCGGGCAACCTCCTTAAACGCGGGGCTTTGGCTATGACCGCCGATTCCCACGGCGATTACTGGATTGGCACGTGGGAGAACGGTCTGGTGAAGGTTAATCCGCGCACGGGGGAGGCTCGCCAAGCCACTTCTCCACAGCAGACCTGGAACCTCTGGCATATCCATTCCCTCACGGAGTATTCCCCGACGACGCTGCTCGTGGGTTCTGACAGTGGCTTGACCCTCGTGGAGACCGCTACGGGAGCTTGTAAGGTCTATAAAGCTGACGAGCTTGACCCTCAGAGCCTCAGCGACCGCTTCGTGTATCCCGTCACCAAGGACTCTGACGGCGGAATCTGGGTGGGCACATATTATCACGGTGTGAATTATGTGAGCGCCGGGTCGCAGCGTTTCCGAAGCTGGAAACATTCACGCTTTGTCAATTCTATGAGCGGCAATGTGGTGATGGCGCTTTGTGAGGACGGACGCGGAAATATTTGGATAGGCACCGCCGACGGTGGCTTATGCGTGTATGATCCTGAGAATGATTCATTTCGCGACGTTACCCTTATCAACACACACGAGCCGGAGAACGTGAGTTCGCTTTGTGCCGACGACGGCAGGTTGTGGGTGGGCACATATTCTATGGGTGCCGGTTGGCTCGACCTCGCTTCAGGACGCTGGACACCCGTTTCATTAGACGACCACAGGACTTACAGCTGCTATGCCATACATAAGGATTCAAAGGGGAGAGTGTGGATGGGTGCCACGGAGACGTTTACCTTGTATAATCCGGAGAAGAACAGTTTTGCTCCGGTGAAGCAGATGCGGGCGTGGATAAACGCCATTGTGGAGGATAAGGCAGGGCGCATATGGGTTTCGACACCGGGCGACGGACTTTACCGTTATGACGCGGACGCCGGCACATGGGCGCATTATGTGGCTTCGAAGGCTCCGGGGAGCTTGCCGAACAATCATATCAACAGCATTAAGATTGACAGCACAGGTGAGGTGCTTGTCACAACCTCGCGGGGAGTTTATAAGTATGAGGAGAAGAGCGACCGTTTCCACCCGGTGAGCGGAGAGCTGAATAAGGTTTCCGCCCAGTCGCTTGAGAGGGTTGGAGAGGATTTATGGATAGCCACGAGTGCCGGACTTATCAACCTGAAATCTGACGGAAGATATAAGCTTTATGGCATAGATCACGGATTGAGCGACAGCCAGTTTATGGCAGGTGCTTCAGTGATGACGGCTGACGGCAAGTTATATTTCGGCACGGTACACGGGCTTTCACGTGTGGATCCGATGCAGCTGCTCGGCAGGAATGTAGCCCCGACCGTGAAGTTTACGGGACTCGACATTGTGAATGAGCCGGTGGCTGTGGGTGATGAGCATCTTCCGAAATCGCTCAACGATATAGATGAGCTGGTGCTGACCCATGCCGACCATACGTTCAGCGTCTATTTCTCCGCTTTGAGCTATGCCAACCCTGCCGGCAACTCTTACCAATATCGCCTTGAAGGGTTTGATAAGACTTGGCTTGACGCCGGAAAGGAGAACCGCGCCACCTATTCCAATCTTCCTCCGGGGACATATACCCTGCGTGTGAAGGCTGCCAACAGCGATGGCATATGGAATGAGGAGGGTGTGGCTCTGAAGATTGTGGTGAAGCCGGCATGGTATATCTCCACGCTGATGAAGTTCCTTTACGTGATTTTGGGAATAGCCTTGCTCCTTTTGGCTGTGAAGCTGATATTGAAGCGGATAGAGCGTAACCATATTGTTGAGCTGGATAGGATTTCGAGCAATAAGGAGAAGGAGATGTTCCGCTCAAAGCTGAATTTCTTCACCATCGTGGCACACGAGATACGCACCCCTGTGTCGCTTATAATCGGACCGTTGGAGAAGATTTTGGAATCGTCGGAGAAGTTCAGTGCTCCCGTGAAGGAGGATCTGAAGATTATCGACCGCAACGCAAGGCGGTTGTTGTCGCTGGTGAATCAGCTTCTCGATTTCAAGAAGGTGGAGGATAATGCCTTGCCTATGGGTTTCCGCCACGAGAGGGTAGTGCCTTTGGTGGAGGGTGTGGCTGACCGTTTCCGTCCCTCGCTGGAGCATAAGGGCGTGAAACTCACGGTAGAGTGTCCTGATCCTGACCTTACCGCCGACATCGACCCGGAGGCTATCACGAAACTTGTGAGCAATCTGCTTAACAATGCGCGTAAGTTTACGAAAGACAGCATTGTGGTGGAATGTAAGCCTATGCCTGACGGGAAACGGTTTATGATAAGTGTGGTTGACAACGGCATCGGTATCGAGAAGGAGAACCGCGACAAGATTTTCAAACCATTCTTCCAGGTGCTCGATAATATCAACGAGTCGAAGGGTGGCACAGGCTTGGGTCTGTCGATTGTGAAGAGTGTTGCGGATGCCCACGGAGGCTCTATCGAGCTGGACAGTACCCCCGGCAAGGGTTCGCGCTTCACGGCTATACTGCCGCTGCATCAGGAGAATGTGTTGCCGTCGGAAAGTAATGCTGAGAGCGTGAAGGTGGATAAGGCACAGTCGCCTGTGGTGCGCAATGTAAGCGGGGATGAGAAACCTGTGCTGCTTGTGGTAGATGACAACGAGGAGATGATTCATTTCATATCGTCGCATTTCGGTAAGAATTACAAGGTTGTCACGGCTACCAACGGCAGGGAGGCTTGGGAGTGTATGGGTAAGAATCAGGTGGGACTGATTATCTGCGACTGGATGATGCCCGTGATGGACGGCGTGGAGTTTTTGAAGGCGTTGCGTGAGAATGAGAATTACAGCCATATCCCGTTTGTGATGCTCACGGCGAAGACCGACAACACGTCGAAGGTTGAGTCTATGCGTTGTGGGGCTGATGCTTATGTGGAGAAACCCTTCTCGATGAGTTATTTGGAGGCGCGGATAGATAATCTTCTTGAAATGCGTAAGCGATTGAGGGATAAGTATTCACATTCCCCTCTCGAACCGATTTCGACGTTGGCGCCGACGCAGGTTGACAATGAGTTGCTTACGCGGCTTCAGGAGCTGATAGAGGAGCATCTGGCGAATCCGGAGTTGAATGTGGATTTCTTGGCAGAGCAGTTGGGGATAAGCCGGAGCGGACTGTATGATAAGATCAAGAGTCTTGCGGATGTGACTCCTCACGAGCTGATACAGCTTACGCGGTTGAAGAAGGCAGCGGAATATTTGGCAGAGGGGAAATACCGTGTTCAGGAAGTGAGCTACATGGTAGGCATCAGCAACAGCAGCTACTTCTCGCGCCTCTTCCAGAAGCAATTCGGCGTCCGCCCCTCCGAATTCCACAAATAACCCATTCCTTATTTTGAAGCTCGATTAAAATATGTGGATAAACTATGGTGTTTCTGAGATTTTATGATTAAATTTGTGACGTGTAGCGAATTTAATTATGAGAATCAAGAAAATTACCATTGATGGTTTATGGGGTAAATATTCCCTCAATTGGCAGGTTAATAGCGATGTGAGCATTCTTTCCGGCATTAACGGCTCCGGAAAGTCTACCGTCTTACGCGCTGTGGTGTCTTTGTTGAAAGGTGAGTCGATTGAGCCACCAATGGATAAGAGATTTCGTAGGCTTACAATAGAACTGGCTGACGAGACAAAATTGATGCTTGAGATTATTCCGCTAACTGCAGATGAGGCAGAAAAAAACAAGGAAAAAATTTCCCAGATACTTTCGGTTATTAGGAATGGAGAGAAGGTAAATGTAGATAAGGTTTTACCTATTGCCAATACAAGTTTTATTTCTACATTTGATTATGCTCCATCAGTGAAGCGTACTCCTAACAGTATGCTCGATTATCTTTTACGTAATATTTTATCGAGCGATTTAGACAGGTTCTTAAATAATGTGGTCGAAAGGTATAAATCTTACCAGATTGAACTGTCTAACAAGATGTCGAATATGATGACCTCAGGAGAAACGAATCCTGAGGTCATAAGGGAGTTGTTCGGAACAAAAAATATTTTTTTGGATGTGCTGGACAGTATGTTCAAGGAATGTGGTAAGCGTATCAACCGTGATAAGGGGGATGTGGAGTTCATATTCGAAAGTGACGGTAAATCTCATCCCTACATTGACTTGTCTGCCGGTGAAAAACAGTTGCTGATGATATTGCTCACGGTCTTTATGCAGGGTGGAGAGGAGGCGATCCTTATTATGGACGAGCCGGAAATATCGTTGCATATTGATTGGCAAAATAGATTGTTGAGGGAGATAAAGAAGATTAATCCGAAATGTCAGGTGATAGTTTCCACCCATTCTCCGGCTATGATCTTAGACGGATGGCAAAGGGCAGTGGTTAATATGGAGGATATAGTTGAGGAGACATTG
>CAMWIF010000068.1 GCA_947174225.1 uncultured Porphyromonadaceae bacterium
GCCCATACGTTGTGAAGCGAATCGCAGTAGACACACCATATCTCGTTGTCAGCCAGACTATTTTCTTGCTGAGAATTATGACGGTAATGTTTAATCTTACCATCGGGATAGTAAACATAAACACCATCGTCACTACCAATCATAATATGACCGTTGTCGCCTTTTGCAAGGCTTTTGATGTTATAGCTTTCCATATCCTTAACTTTATCCCAACTGTCGGAGGAGATATGATAACGCAATAACACTCCCTCACCACCCACATATATGCTTTCGTAATCTGGAGATTCGAGCAAGCAGTTGGCAAGGAAAGGGGAGTGGGTAGAATTATTGATTTTCACATTTAAGGGATAAAAACGTTCTTTCGCATTGTCCCATCGGGCAGGACCGGAATAGGTGCCTACATAAATTATGCCTCGGCTGTCACGCAGAAGAGAATAGACGGATTTATGGGGTAAGCCTTCGGTCAGATTAGTTAATTCTCCGGTGGTGATATTATACCTGCATATACCATTCAAGCCTCCTATCCATAATTGGTCGTTGATAAGCAAGAGGGTTCGGATTTCTCTGTCAGATACAAGGGCTTCCGGTTGAACAAGTCCGGTTTTAAAATCAAGGGAAAACAAACCGTTGTTGGTGCCTAAGTATAATTTCCCGTTACTCTCAACGATTGAATGGACGTGAGTGCCACCGATAACCTCCGTCCCGACAAGATGGGTTTCCACACCGTCATAAAAGGAGAGTCCATGGTTGGATCCTATCCACATCAATCCACGACTATCACGGAATATGTTGAATACGGCTGTCTTTTTATGATCGACCACTATATTCTTCCAGGCTAATTCCGAATCGGGAATAGTGGGTACTGCCGATAAGGTAAAAGTGGCACAGATGAAAATTAAAGTCATCAAGCCCCATAAGACCGTATTCAGAGCAAATGAATAGCCTACGGAATTTAGTTTTAAGGTGGATTGCTTCATATCAGAAGAATTAAGTACATGTGCAAAATTAGTAAAACTTAATTATCTGACCTCTAATTAATAAAAATATCAATGAAACATATCGGACAAAGTATATAACAAATTTTACCTGCCCCGGATGTCAATTCCAAAGCAGGTAAGCGGCACGTCCACCGTGACTGGTGTAATGATAGATAAGACGGAGAAGACATTTGCGCCAAGGAGGCAGGAAGGAGGTATTTAAGGACTGCTCAAGCAGGCTCTCCGCTATGTCGACTGCTCCTTCAGCTTTATATAAGGCTGCTAAATTTACCCGGCGATAGAGGAGCATTCGTTGAAGTTGGCTTCTTAAGGGTTCTTTTTGGGCTGCACTTACTTTCTCCATTGCTTCTATGGCTTTTTCCCATTCACCGTGTTTTGACTTAAAGTTTATGCCTGTAATAGATTCTGTTTGTGGATAAATCACTACCAGAGGTTCTGGAATAGGCTCTATAACAGGATTATTAAGCAGGAGACGCAACCCTAATTCCCAATCATCCCATCCGGTAAGTACAGGATTCCAACCACCACATTTTTTGAAATAGTCAGCTTTAACAGCATATGAGATTGTACAAAACATTCCGTTGAAGATATGCCGACGCAGAAGATTACAGGAGGAGAAACGTTTGGTTGTGGTGCGCCCATCGGGAGTGAGTATGGCAGTTTGCCAATAAACCATATCAACATTCGGATGCGTTCTGAACCTCTCCATAACTTTAGAGATAAGCTCAGGTCGCATAGCATCATCTGAATCGAAGAACATAACCACGTCAGAGGTGGCTTTGTTAAAACCGGCTTGGCGTGCGTTTGCAGCGCCGCGTTTATTTTCGTGGGTAAGGATTATATCGAAATCGCTATGTTGATGGGTATCTTTCCACCGTTCTACTGTCTTTACAGATGAATCAGTGGAATTATTGTCAACCACTATCAGCTCTATCGGGCGATATGTCTGTGCATAAACACTGTCAAGAGTTCTTACCACGAGGTCTTCGCGGTTGTAGACGGGTATTATGACTGATATTGGCTTCATATCAGCGTAATTATAAAAACGCTAAGGTTAGCGTTTGCGGCGACGCACTGACTTTGCCGCACTACTGTTAGCTTCGGATGAACTTCCTCCTCCGGATGATACCTTGGGTTTCTTCGCTTTTGAAGCCGGGGTTTTCTTAGCAGCAGGAGCAGAGGTTTTCTTAGTTGAGGTGCGTCTTTTGGCGCGTGCTGATGCACCTGTCTTTTTCTCTGTTGCCTCTGATGCGGATTCGTCGTCGGCAAGAGGTGTCCCTACCACTTCAGTGCGTTCAGGCAAGCCATCATCCTCTTTTGCCTCCGCTTGCTCGGCTTCCTTCTCCTTCATTGCAAGATACTCCTCGCGGGTAGGTACCCAAAGATTCTTGCCGAATGAACGGAGGCGATTGTCGATGCTATCTTGAGCTCTCTTCATATCGTCCTCGTCAGGGAACATCTGTGCCATCGAGAGGTTGCGGAGGTTGCGGGTCTTGTAGATTTCGCCGTCATACATTCCCAAGTTGAAGTAGTCATCGAGAGAATATTGGGGAAGGTTGTTATCGTCGGAAAGGAAGATATATTGCTGGGCGAGATAAGGACGCAGAGCATCAAACTTAACCCAGAACATAGGATATTTAGCTTCACCTCCAAAATCACCTGAGCGATTAAGAACGGGACAAATGGCTTCCACTCGTGTCTTCATCTGATTGGAACGGCGGTCGAACTCCCATTTCTCGATAATGTAGTAGTTGAGCACCTGACCTGTTGGCACGTCGGCTTCCTCAATCACAAACTTCGGATTCTTTTCAGTTGAGCCTTTGGCTTCCTGGGCGTAGATGCCGAAACGTTCAAGCATATCGGCGATGTTCACCTTATATTGGTCGGTAAAGACTTCACGGCCGTCAAGATACTCGTAAGCCGGTAGCTTACCATCGACAACGAGGCGCAGAATGATTCGGAAAAGATTTTCTTGCCCGTCTACTACATCCTCCGGGAAATACAGAGGTGTATTCGCCTCCTTGGTCAGGTCAAGCTGACGATATATCTGACGCATATATGCCAAGTCAGCCTCATGTGGCTCCTTAGTCTCATAGAAACCCTGCATACGGTCGGAGATCTTGGGTCCGCTCTCCTCAGTTTTCTTGTCACGTTCGGCACGGCGGCGCACACCGCCGGCATTTTCCACCTGAGCCACGGCACTAAGTGAAATCATCAAGGCGGCTATGCCGAGTAATATGTTGCGGAAGTTCATCATTTTAAAGAATTTGTTAGTTGAGAGCTACTTGCATCGGTGATATGTCGCGGGTAATTCCGTCGGGACCTTTAGCTTTAACATCGGAGATGAAGAATGTCTTGCCCGGTTTAAGACGTTTAAACTGTTCTTTCTGACGGGGTGAGAAAGCGGCTCCATTGCTTACCTCAGGGATAGCGTTGCCCATAGAGTCGAAGAACACTGTGGAGAAGGAGACCACTGTATAAGAGATATTGAGCAGATCGTCGTCGAGGGCTGCTCCGAGAGTTTCGGCAGCCATAAGGGCAGCTTTTGAAATCTTTTTGGGAGAACCCTTGTAGTGGGTGGTGTTGCCTTGGGCATCCTTGATAGGAATGTAGGGAGTAGGGTCGGGAAGCTTGCGCACACGGAAAGCCATTGACCCTACCGGCTGACTGCGTCCGTCGATCTGAGCGGAAACCGAAATCACTGCCTCCGAACCTACCTGACCGGGATGGGCTACCCAATGATCGCCGTTACGCACGAGTGAACCGTTGGTCATAGTGGCTTGCACACCGCTCATCGGAACGCCGGGTACCGAAATACTTATCGGGTTGTCTATTCCGGCATAGAGCACATTCATCATTGTGGCTGATATGGTCGCCATAGGTTCCATCACGGTATAGGAGGAGCTGAAGGGACGACGGTCAACAGTGCCGTCACCACGTGTCACTTCTATATAACCCGAATAATCGTGCTTACCGATTGCACCGGCGGTCAATTCCAGATGTCCACGATCGTTGCCAAGACGTGAGCCGTTGACAAACACTGCGGGACGTTGGGTAGTGTCGATTGCAGCTAGCACAATATCAGCCGTATATTTGCCACCGCGCATCACCATATTTGAGTTGGGGATAACGTAGGCGTTCAGTTCGTTGACACGCACATCGCCAATATCAACATTAGTGATGAGGTTGGAGAGAGCTTCGCTCTGTGCCTGACGGATGTCGTTCTGTAGTTTTGTGAGAAGAGTGACGGCAGCCACGGCGGGCATATTGTCAAACATCTTCTCTTCCCATGTAGTAGGACCTATTGTGCCGGGTTTGTTTCGCACCTCGGTCGACAGCATTTCAATTACTGCGGCACGCTTTGTGGAATCAGAAATCATCTCAGCCACAAAGTCTCTATAGCTCTCCACATTCTCACGCAGACGGCGCCCGTTGGCAGTGGTAGGGTTAAGCATAGTTACCGAAGCTGCCTCAAGATCATCAAGATTCACAATGTCGGTATAGTCACCTTCCGGACCGTCTGCCTGACGTGCGATAGCCGTTTTAAGTGAGTCGATACTGAGGAAGAGTCCAGTCGACATATCCTGGAGCGCGACTCCCTTCTCATACCAAGGTCCAACCTTGGTGGGATTCTTCTCATAAAGGTCTTTCAGATATTGAAACTGGACATCGTTCTTAGCCGACATAGTGAGGTTTGTGCGATGCAGTCCGTCGTGTACCTGGTTGAACCCGTTGAGCACGTCGCTCGACACGTTCAGGGCAAGCATAGCTGTGAGGACGATATACATAAGGTTAATCATCCTTTGACGGGGCGACATTTTCGCTACATTGTTTCCTCCTGCCACTTTATTATATTATTTAGATTGATAGTCGTAATTATAAATTATCTTTTGAGTCGTCAGCAGTCTCCGCAAAAGGATTTACAGAGGGCTGGGAGCCGCTTCCCATCATAGGGTTATACATATTGATGGTCATAGCGGTAATCATCTTTTCATATACGGAGTTGAGCTGCTTCATATAGCGAGCCATGCGCTCTGTCTCTTCACAATAGCGGTTGGATTCGTTGGCTGATTTTTCATACATATCGCGAATGTCCTTCATACTGCGATTGACACGATCGATGGTGTCAATCTGTCCGGATACACTTTTGAGCTGAATCTCATAGATAGTATTAAGACCTGCAATATTACGGTTGAGGTCTGCCATCTGCTCCACATAGCCATTTGCACTTGATGATATGGAGGCTGAATTTTCGGTTATGGCGCGATATGAATCGAGGAGCACCGAGCTGACTTCGTTGAGGGCACGGGTGGTCTCCTGAAGCTGTTTCATCTGTTCGGATATAGCCTGCATACCCTCCATATATTGCTGAGTAACCTCTGTAAGATCTGCAATATTGTCGGCTGATATAGGGGTAGCTCCTGCCACATCTCCTCCGACCGGTAAAACGCCACCACCGACTATTCCACCGCCGATGATACCGCCTCCTACGACGCCACCACTCACTAAACCGACAGACCCACCGGCTGAACCGCCGCCGGCAGACCCGGCGTGTCCGGTATTGACACCGCCTGTAACAATTACGCCACCTCCGGCTCCGCCACCGCTGAGATCGGGACGATCTTCAGGATTATGGGAATCGAGCACAGGAAAGACATCCTCCCAGCTATATTCTTTCGGAGGACGGTCGAATGCAGTAAGAATAAACATAGCAATCTCCGTGCCCATACCTATACATAGAAGGGTGCTGCCGCCGGGGAGGTGCAAAATCTTGAAGAGTGCGCCCCAAATGACGATTGCGGCTCCGATAGAATAAGCGAAGTTGAAGAAACGCTGACCCTTGGCTCCATGGAGGAAGCGTTCGATGCCGTTGGCATATTTTCTGATTTTTACCATCTTTGGAGAATATACTTTATGCTCGTTGAGGAATGTTCGTTATTTCTTTTTCTTTTGTGTGCCTTTTGCAAAGCCAATCTGTGAACGCACGTTGCGGAAGCCTATATAGGAGCGTTGCTCATTCTGGTATTCCCAAGTGCGTAGGTCGCTACGCAGATTGTGAGCCACATCTTTCCAGGAACCGCCGCGCACAATCTTACGCTTCATTTTGTAGGGATCCTCCTTTGCAGCATCATAGCGGTATTCGGGATTTATGTCGGATGTGAGCTTGTTGATACTCTCAGTATAAGCCGTAGATGTCCATTCGGACACGTTGCCCGCCATATCGTATAGACCGAAATCATTGGGTGCAAATGTTCCTACAGAGGATGTGATCACATGGCCGTCGCGCACATAGTCGCCGTCCATAGGCTTGAAGTTGGCATAGAAACAACCCCTTTCATCATAGGGAAGAGTCTCTTCCCAGGGATAGGAACTTTCCGAATTGCCGGCACGTGCAGCATATTCCCATTCAGCCTCGGTCGGGAGGCGGTATGGCTCCACATATACTCCGTCTTTCCCTAAGGAGCGACGAAGGAAATCTGTGCGCCAGTTGGAGAACGCATTTGCCTGTTCCCAACTTACTCCCACCACCGGGTAGTTGTTGTAGCCGGCGTGTGAGAAGTACATACGGGTGTAAGGCTCATTGTAGGCGTTGTCGAAGTCGTTTATCCAGCAGGTGGTGTCCGGATAGACGTTTACTATGTATGTGTTCAAGAAGTCAAAGTCGCCTGTAAGCGGACGCGTCACTGTCTCACGGACAATCACTCCCTCATCAGTGAGATATGCGGTGTCTTTAGAGATGATAGGCAACTCGTCAGAAATCGGGAGGTCCGTATTATAGCGGTTGGCATCCGGATCCAAAGGATTTTTGAGACGGTTCTTACGCTTGGCAGCTTCCGTATGATTATATATCTCATAACGGTAGTTGAGCTGGGTAGGATCAAGTTCGCGTCTGCCAGTGATGGGGTTGACACGGTAGACACTCTCAATGGCTCTCTGCTCATCCTCGTTGGCATTGCGCCAAGGAATTGCCTTATTCCAGTTAAGGTAGGGGGTAATGGGATTTCCCTCCTTGTCTTCCTCAATCTTAAATGCCTCATTGCCTCCGTAGGCAGGATCAGCAAGACGCTCACGGATTATGGAGTCGCGCACCCAGAACACAAACTGTTTGTATTTTGAGTTGGTGATTTCGGTCTCATCCATCCAGAAGGCATCGACCGAGACACCTCGCGGGTCAGCTTTGATACCCCATATAGAGTCGTCTTTTGCAGGACCCATAGCCAGCGAGCCACGGTCGATAAGCACCATTCCATAAGGATTCGGTTCAGCCCAGGAATAGCCCCCCACACCGGTGACCTCGCCACCTGTGGAACTACCTTTCCCGGCAAAACAAGATGCGAGAGTGACCGCAAGCAGAGGGGCTGCAATCATAGGAGCCAATCTTGAGAGGCTGAATGTCTTTTTGGGTAAATATTTTGAAATTGCTTTTATCATCATCTTCATTATCGCTACATTATCCTGATGGAACGGTGTTTATTCTTGTTTTTGCCCGAGAGGTCGAGCTTCAGCTGATAGCCTGCCACAATTTCGTGGCTGCCCGACGAGGCTTTAGATAAGGCCGAGAGGGGATAGTCGAAGGCATAACCGAGAAAGAAGCTCTTGTATTCCGCTCCGATCATAATAGAGAGGGCATCATTCCAGCGGTAGCCAAGGCCAAGACTTATGAAATTGTTGTATTTGGCTTGCACAGAAACCGCAGCTGAAAAGGAGCTGAGATCAGTGGCGGCGAGCAACGAGGGCTGCAATTGAAATAACGAATTTTGGAGCTTGATATTGCCGCCGGCATCAAAATATAAGGTTCGTGGCAATTCAGTCTCATATTCCTGCGATTCGGTTGATTCGGTACCCTCAAGACTCATCTTTACTTTTGGAGAGGTGATGTGCATCGCAGAGATTCCCACATGGAATAGTCGATGGTTATAATTGACTCCAAGCGAGAAATCTACAGCGTTGCCGGATAGATCCTGAGTGGGAATTGAGGGATCAGATGGCTGGTGAAAATCGTCGTCGCCGGGTATGTAGACATCGGAACCCCGAAAACGCGAGTTATAGTAGCCCACCTGCACACCGATTCCAAGTTGACCTTTAAGAATCTTTAACTTGTAGCTGCCTTGCACCGACACAAGCAGGTTGGAGAAGAGTCCGATGCTTTCCTGGGAAAACGCAGCTCCGGCTCCGATGCGTTTTTGCCCGATCAAAAAGGGCATATCCCCGGTGGCTACAAAGCTCTGCGGCGCGTGGGTCACTCCGATCCACTGCAGGCGTGCCCCTCCGCGTATACGCAGAAAGTCAGTGTCGCCTGTGCGTGCCGGGTTATAAAGGGTAGGTAGTGCCCAATGCTGCGTGAATATCATCTCGCTTTGTGCCTTAACAGAGATAGCCGTCAAGACGCAAAGTATCCACATCACGGCTACTGCCGAGAATGAACGTATCAATATTTTGATCGAGATCGTTTTCATTCGATATAAAGTATCATACTACGTGGGTATCACTCGAAATAGAATGATATCACCACCATATTAGATTTCACTTTAGAGAGGGATTGGGTCATTTTGAACGTGTCGGGGTCATCAACAAGGTCGGGACGTTCATGGCGTAGGATGTCGGTGAGTCCGAAACAGAACTTTATCTCTGGATTGAGCTTGAAGTAGGGGAGATAAAAATCCACTCCAAGACCTACACACAGGTAAGCATCCGCCGTGTTGAAGAGCAACGCTTCGGAACGTTTCTTGCTCACATCGAATGAGCCCATCGCACCGAGTGTGACATAAGGACGCACGTTACGCAGGCGGTCGCCCGATATTTTCAGGTCGAGCGGAGTGACGACATATGCACTCTTCACGTCTTGATTGTGGCGCAGGTCGCCGTTGTAGTCAATCATCACCACATTTTTGCTCCCGAAATACATTCCCGGGGAGAAGCGAAGATTGAGATACTTATGAAGCCGGAGGTCGGCAAGCACATTCACACAGAAACCCGGGGCAAAGTCAGGCACTTCTGCCACCCATCGCTCCCCTTCGGGAGTGACATAGCCGTTGTGTGTGAAGCTTAGATCCTGCACATGGGCACCTACTGAAAAGCCGAGATGCCATCTTTTTAGGTCGGCATACGGGCGATTCAGAAGCTTATCGCCCGGTTTTGCCATAGCCGTAGAGGCTGAGGCGATGATGGCGATAAAGATGAAAATCGTGCGGCACAAATGGCCAAGGGGAACAATATGACGGTGAATATGGTTCATAATTGTAGTTATAACGCGATGGAATATGACATTATTGCGGAATAAAAATAGTGATTAGCCTCAGGAATGTTTCAAAATAAATATTTGTGATTTTCATTAGTAATCTTTAACTTTGCATATGGACTGGCAACGACTCATCAGCGACAAGCGCCTTGGTCTGGAGGAACTTCACGATTCGAGGGTGCAGATAAGAAGTGATTTTCAGCGGGATTACGATCGGCTGATTTTCTCTTCCCCTTTTCGACGGCTACAAAACAAGACTCAGGTGTTTCCTTTGCCGGGAAGCATTTTCGTGCATAATAGGCTCACACATAGCCTTGAGGTGTCGTCGGTGGGACGTTCTATGGCGCGTGAGGCGTGGCTTCGTCTTGCTCCTCGCCACGCAGGAGAACACGGAGTGTTGGAGCATATGCCCGACATCGTAGCCACAGCCTGTCTGAGTCACGATCTCGGTAATCCTCCCTTCGGACATTCGGGGGAACGCACCATTTCCACTTGGTTTACGGAGGGGAAAGGGCAGGAGCTGAAGCCACACCTGACGCTCCAGCAATGGTCGGATTTCACTTCGTTTGAGGGTAATGCCAATTCGTTCCGCCTCCTTACCCATCAATTCTCAGGACGGCGTAAAGGCGGGTTTGCAATGACATATAGCACGCTGGCGTCAATCGTAAAGTATCCTTGGACCTCGTTATCGGCGGGAGAGAAAGGCAAATTCGGTTTTTTCGCCTCGGAAGAGGAGAATTACAGGCGTGTGGCTACTGAGTTGGGTATACCGGAGTTGGCACCGGGGGTCTTTGCGCGTCATCCCTTTGTCTATCTGATGGAGGCTGCCGACGACATATGCTACCAGATAATGGACATTGA
>CAMWIF010000069.1 GCA_947174225.1 uncultured Porphyromonadaceae bacterium
TAGCCAAATCGCCACCAAGACCCCGGCTCCAAGCGCATGATAATTGAGAAGTTGAGTAAGGAATGTGCCGACAAATCTGACAATGCCACCCGGATAAAGCAAGTATTGATGCAGCCCTTCTGCTCCCGGTTCGAAAAGGGACATTTCGTCGAACCACCGGAGCATATAACCATTCTTAATTGCCAGAATCCAAAAGGCGAAGATAAGGAAAACTATAGGGAGCGCTATTTGAGATAGAATTCGTTTCATTCTGCAAAAATACAAAAAAATCAGGTGGGAGCAAAAAAATAACGACCTAACGCCTCATTTTGAGGAATCAGGCAGAAAAAATTGCAATCTTATTAAGTCAAAATAGAGATGTAGGTAGAAGAAAAAAGCAACCTAATCCCTCAAAACGAGAAATCAGGTTGCTGCATATCGCTAAAAATACCAAAAGTCAATGCCAAGCAATTGCTTTGGAAACTAATGAATTCAATTCACAAAAGATGCGAGGCGTGTGTAGAACGAGGGATCCTCACCGGTGGTGAGGTCTACAAGCTTCCCCTCCGGATTAATGATTGCCTTTGTGGGGAAACCCTCTATCTTGTAATCCGCATATAGTTGGGTATCGTGTCCGTTGTAGAGATTAAGCCACGGAATCTGATGTTCCTTCACTCCGGCACGCCATTCGGCTTCCGACTCATTGCAGTCGATACCAATCACCACAATCTTGTCACCATATTTCTTATATGCCTCTTTCAACGCCGGGAAACCTTTGACACACCAGCCACACCAGCTACCCCAGAAGTCGAGCACCACCCACTTCCCACGGAAGTCGGACAGACTCACCTTCTTGCCGTCAAGATCGGGAAGAGTGAAATTCGGGGCAGTGATTGTGCCGGAAGCCACCTCAGCCTTACGTGCCTCCTCAGCGGCTCTTTCGCCTTGCATATCCTCCACATCCTTATTATATGCCTCCGCATAGGGCATAAGGATAGATTGCTTGGCTTTGGCACTCATATTATCATACAACACCTTGAAGTCGTCGCCGCTCAGGTCTATTATCGCCATAGGCACCACAGGGCTGTCGGGATGTTTCGCCACAAAGTCTTTGACTGCGGAGTCGTAGCGGTCAGTGTAAGCCTTAGCCTGCTCCTCCGTCACGTTATCACTGCTGTTCACCAGAGCATAATATTCCTGTTGAATCGGTTGAGTAGCGGAGAGATACGCCGTCATATCGTCCATCAGTTCCGATCCTGTAACCGTACACTCCAAGGGATTGAAGCTTTTCACCACCACATCAAGCTTATCACCGGGTACCGCATAGAATTCAGGTTGCTCACGGCTCATTTCGGGAGGAATTATAGTATACCAGGCAGCGCCCGCAGCGTCGAGCTTCATTTTTGCCTCACCATTTTTCACTTCCAGAGTGTCATACATCACTACAACATCGTCTGCTTGTTTTGCAGCGAAGATATTGTCAAGCGTAACGTGGCTCACTACCAAAATACTCTCCTGATAGTCGTCAGGTACTTGGATTTTCACACTCCCGTCATCGTGTGAACAAGACGCTAAGAGCAAACCTGCAACGGCTACAAAAAACGTTTTCTTCATTCTTAATTAAAAGGGTTAGAGTTAAGAGGTAAGAAGTTGTAATATACCAATCTATTTACTTAAACAGATAAAGGAGGATTTTGACAAAGAGAAATAACGAAAAAAGTGAATTTTATGAGAAAAGTACATAATTAATTTTAATGATTCACAATAAAGTGTTAAATTTAACATTTACCTACTATTAAGTATTGCACAAATGAAATAGAGGTGCTAACTTTGCAGTCGAAAAAGATAAAGTATTCGAAAATTCATTATCTTTTTTCACGACATTTGCTCTTGCAATGTCATTTTATATAATATTTACCCATAACCGTCAGCATCCCGTTCAGTCGCCTTATTTTATCCAGTCTCTCCCAATAAAATTCCTCTATACATATAAATTATGTATGGGTTAATCCGGCAGAACAGAGAAATTCGGTAAACGCCTACATATCAAAAATGATGAATCGTATCCACCATCTTCTACTATCAGCCTTGGCTATGCTTGTGCTTGCAATAAGTACAATGCCAGCTGCCGCTCAGGGTAGTCTTACCCTTTCAGGCACAGTAACTGATGAATCCAACGGCGAACCCCTGGAATTTGTGATTGTACAGCTTACCGATAGGAATCTTTGGGCAGAGACCAATGAAAAAGGAGCTTTCTCCATAAAGAATCTCCGTCCGGGCACTTACAACGTATCTGTCCAATATACCGGTTATCAGCCCTATACCCATACAATCGATCTCTCGAATACCACAGAACCACTACAGATCAAGCTCAGCCCTATGAGTCTGGCGCTCGACGAGGTGGTAGTGACCGCCAATACCAAGCGTATGGGTTCGACCTCCAAAATTGACCGTGCAGCGGTGCAGCACATTCAGCCCAAGAGCCTTGAGGATATGCTTCAGCTCATCCCGGGCAACGTCACAAAGAACCCTGACCTCAACAGTATAGGTCAGGCTCAGATTCGTGAAATCGACAATAACTCCAACAATGCTATGGGTACATTGGTGATGGTTGACGGTGCTCCGATGTCAAACGATGCTAATATGCAGTCGTTAAGCTCCAGCAAGGGAGGTTCCACTCCCTCTCACTCTACGGCAGGAAAAGGCGTTGACCTACGACTCATATCTCCCGACAATATCGAATCTATAGAGGTGGTAAGAGGTATACCTTCGGTAGAATATGGCAACCTCACTTCGGGCGCCGTGATTGTAAAGTCACGCACAGGTGCTACCCCATTAGAAATCAAACTTAAAGCCGATCCCTATTCTAAGATGGCATATGCCGGAAAGGGTTTTGGTCTGTCGCGTGGTGGCGCCATAAATGTAACTGCCGACTATTCCCAGTCGTACAGCGATATACGTAAAAAATATATCGGCTATGACCGTGTCACTTTTGGTGTGGGATATGGAAATGTGTTTATGAAAGACACAAGACCTTTGTCTTTCAATGCACGCTTCTCTTTCTTCAGCAGTCTTGATAATGAGAAAAGTGATCCGGAGCTTATGTATGACGAGCGCATCAATAGCAAGACTATCGGTGGACGTTTCGCTATCGACGGCAGCTGGAACCTTCAGATGCCCTGGATCTCTACACTCACCTATGCAGCGTCTGCAAACTATCTCTACGAATCAGACTACGCCAACCGTCAGGTGATACTTCAGTCAGGCATAACTCCTGTGGGTAACGCTACCTCCGACAAGGAATATCAGACATTCTATATGTCGTCTACCTATTATGCTTGGAGTAAGATTGAGGGACGCCCTCTTGATCTCTTTGCCCAGCTTAAGGCTGACCGCCTCTTTATGTTTGACAACGGTGCCTATATGAATATAAAGCTCGGTGGCGAATGGCGTATGAACAAGAACTATGGCATCGGTATGACGTTTGATGAGAAGCGTCCCCCACAGGTCACCAACAACCAGTCAATCCGTCCACGTCCATTTAAGTCGATACCGGCTATGAACGTCCTATCCTGGTTTCTTGAGGATAAGTATACCACCCCCATAGGTTCAACTTCGCTCACCGCACAGGGTGGTGCCCGATTGTCTACAATCTTCCTCGATAAGAAACAAGCTCACCGTGGCAATATGACCACTGTAGAGCCCCGTATAAACATCGACTACAATATCCTCAATGCCGACAACAACTCCTTCCTTCAGGATTTCAGTATTGCCGGCGGCTACGGAGTGGGAATGAAGACCCCGACAATGATGCAGTTCTATCCTGACCTGGCGTATTTCGATGTTACCTCCTTCACTATGCTTTTCCGCGACGATGTATCGGGAGAGAAAGGGAAGTCATTGGCAGTGATGACCACAAAGGTAATTGACAATACCGCCAATCCTAATCTTAAGCCAGCTTTCAGCTATAAGACCGAAGCCGGTTTCACATTCAGGAAAAACAGGGTCAACGGTATGATCAACTACTTCAACGAGCGGCATAAGAATGAGTTTGGCTACGTAGCTCAGCCTGTCGTTATGGATGCCAACAAATATACTACTCCCGATAAGGTTGATGCCGTAAGGTACCACGAGGGTAAGGTGCAATACCAACTTGATGGAGCATGGCACGATGCCGAGTCAACCCTTCAGCATTATTTCTTTACCTATCTGTCACCCTCCAATAGTGTGGCAACCAAGAAATGGGGCATCGAGTATCAGATCAACCTCGCCGCCATACCGGCTATCAAGACCGCAATCTCAGTTGATGGTGCCTACCTATGGATTAAGCGTCGCTCCACTGCCGACTACTACGCACCGGTTTCAGCCACTGTGAACGGCACTACCTATCCTTACATTCCTCTGATGCCCGGAGGAAGCGGCACAATCTCCTCACGCTTCAACACCAACTTCCGTTTCATCACCCATATCCCGAAACTGCAGATGATTTTCACAACCACCCTGCAGATGATATGGAGGGAGTCTTACCGTGCCATCTACGAGAACAATGCCGGCAAGAGCCTTGTCTACCGCACCGAAGATCCCTTCTCTCCCGGAAGAGAGGTGTATGCCGTAAACCCCGTCGGATTCCTCAACGCCGACAATAAGTTTACAGAGTGGCAGCCGGGATTCTCAAAAGATCCTACCTATCGTTATATGGTAGCTACCTACGCTCATCAGAGAGCTTTCGACACCGAGACTCTCCCAACAAGCGCTATCCTCAACTTCCGCCTCACAAAGGAATTCGGCAAGATTGTAGAAATCTCCTTCATGGCAAACAACTTCCTTAAGCTTATGAAGACCCACAAGCTTGAGACAGCCGTAGGCTGGAGAGATGTGACTATCCCAATGTACTTCGGTGCTGAGGTGAAGCTCAAATTCTAAAAAAGAGATTATTCATATTTATTTTTCAATAATTTTTCAATAACTTTCAAAAGATGAAAAAATTCTTTTACATCTTGCCCATAATCGCAATGATTCTTGGGTTTGCATCATGCAGCAGCAACGATGACGATGAAGCAGTTCGCTATGACGTTACTGTTAAAGTTACACTTCCCTCAGAAGTTACACAGGCAGAAAGTGCCACAGCTGCTCAAATGACAGTCACTGTCTTCAACACCTCCACCTCACAAGAAAGCAAGGTTCCTCTTGTTGACAATACAGCAACGGTTTCTTTGGCTCCGGGCACCTACAACTTCACTGTATCGGGTGAAGCAGCAGGATTAAATGTCAATGGTTTCAAGACAGGCATAGACGTTTTTGCCGCTAAGGAGATCACCATTGACCTTATCGCATCGGTAGGTAGCACACTCGTATTTAAAGAGGTTTATTTCTCAGGTGTGCCTGAATCCTACTTCCAGGACGCTTTCTATGAAATCTATAATAACACCGACGAAGTGCAGTATCTTGACGGTGTGATTATGGGTGTTGTCGACCTTGGTCTTGCCCCCTCCACATGGAACAAAGATCAGCCTTCCGGATGGATGGCAGATAATAAATATATAGACGGTAGGTATCCTCTTACTTCTCATATACAGTGCTTCCCCGGCAACGGCACCGAGTATCCTATTGAGCCCCGTACAAGCGTAATAGTGGCTGCCAACCCTATTGACCACAGCGCACGTGCACTTAAAGAAAACGATAAGAAATCTTCCGTTAATCTTTCAAGTGCCGACTGGCAGCTCTACACTGATAATGCTTTCCCGGCTGACACCAAGATCGAGGGTATTCCTAACATGACTCTTCTTTGGAAAAGCTGGGGTCGCGAGATGATGCCAGCTACCGAGGGGCAGCCTCTCATTCTTGCACGCCTCAAGACCGGCAACCCTGTTGATTACGCAGCAGATGAATCAAGTATCGCTCCAGTTCCGGGTACTACCACAAACTGTTTCATGATCCCGGCAGACTGTATACTCGACGCTATTGATATTGTTCCGGCAGATCCGGCGTGTCACTTCAAGCGTATCGAAGCTAAAGATGATGCCGGTCTGACATGGGTCACTGGTGCAGATGGCACCTCAAACGGCGACTATTCAGGCAAAAGCCTCCGTCGCAAAGTTGCCGGCAAGACTCCTGAAGGTAAGATTATCCTTAAGGATACCAACAATTCATCCAATGACTTTGAGACCGGTGGTTCTATCCCTACTCCCGGAATTATTGGAGACTAATTACAAACCTGACTCTGAGAAGCGGAGGCTAAGCGCACTCCGCTTCTCTATCCATTTTTCTTAACCGATAACCAATTCAACATGAACCGCCCTCTTTCAACTCTGCTGACCCTCTTACTCACTGCCTCATCCATAGCTATGGCTCAGGAAGATGTCAAGGTCGGCTACGACGCTCGTCAGTATCTGGGCAATATCAGCTATGGGAGCGCAAATCCCGTGGCTCTAAATTATATGCCCCTCCCGGACATTGCCGACATTCATGTGGCTTATCGTCATGAGGACGGTGATTTCCATCTCATTGATCAGGCAGCCTCGTCTAACCTTTGGCTTGTGAATTTCTCCGGTATGAAAAGGCTCGGAAAAGTGACATTCGGTGGAAGCCTTGTCTACCGTAACGCCACTCTGAACGACCGTGCCTGGAACAACACCCTGTTTGTCTCAGCCAACAATCCCTTTATCATTTGCGACTCCATTAAGAGTAAGTTCAATCCGGAGACATTTCATCTCGACGGAGGGGCGGCATATAAAGTAGGAGAAAATCTCCTTTTAGGTCTCTCAGCAAATTACGATGTGGGCAGCTCTGCCACTCAGAAAGACCCCCGACCGGAGATAAAGGGTATGAGATTCCGTCTTACTCCGGGCGTAGAGTATGCTTTCGGCCTACACAATATCGGGCTATCCGGCGAAGTTGAATGGCTTTCGGAAGAGGTGACTCACACTGTGGTGCGCACCACCACCAAACAATACGTTTTTCTTTTTCAAGGTCTGGGCGTGTTTGAGACCAAGGATGCTCTCGGTTATCGCCGTAAATACAACGGTACTCACTGGGGCGCACAGGTTCAGTATACTTTCAACAATTCCGCTACTGCCCCTGTCTCCAACTTCTTTCAAGCCGGCTATTACAGCGAGTTTGAGGATGCCATCGACGGCAGTTCAAATATGAAGTATAAAGGGGGTCGCTATAACGGCACCGGATTCTCCCTTCAAGACCGGTTTATGCTGAGAGTATCTGAAAATACGGTACATAACATCACCCTAAATGCATCAATGTCTGACAGCAAAGGACGCTGGTATACCCAGCGCCAGAGCACGGATGCTAACGGCAACCTTACCTATGAGGTGATAAATGAAAGCGACAACCTTGAGTCTACCTATATGGACTTCGGTGTAGGTTATCGCTATGACAGGCTTTCCACCTCCGGGGTGCCTACGTTCCAAGTCGGGGCGAAAGGTATTTTCTCCAACACCGAAACCAAGAATAAGATCTACGCAGCCAAAGAGAACTATTCAAATGCACTTTTTGCACTTGACGCCTTAAAACGTTTTAAAGTGAAAAAGGGATGGATAGGAGCCAGTCTCAACGCCGCTTACCGGATGAATCTGGAAAGCAAAATCAATCTCAACGAGATGCCTCCCACCTACTCAGTGATAATGCAGAACTACACACGCCCTGCATTCGCTGCCCTAACCACCGACTTCTGGCAAGCCGGTCTCTCCCTCTCCTACTCTCTTCCCATATCTGTGCTCGGCTACGGTTCCCTTCTGGAAATCAAAATCGACGGCGACTACAGAAACCGCACTAAGGCTGTGCCGGGCGAAAACAACGACCGGTTTACTCTCGGAGCGCAAGTCGGTTTTGTTTTCTGACCACTTACACCTGAGGCATAATTCCATAGCCACATAACCCATCATAAGCAAACTATCCAGCTATATGAAAACAAAAAAATATTTTATAGCCGCAGCTCTTCTCCTCTCATCAGTGCTCCCATCTTTGGCGGAGAAAAGGGGATTTGCAATCGTCATCGACCCGCAAAGCTATTCACAAGCCACCAAAGAGGTAGAAGCCTACGCCAAGTCTATTGAAGCAGACGGACTCAAGCCCATCATCATAAAGAACAATGTGGATTCTCCCGAAAAGATACGCGAGCAACTTCTGAAGCTGTATAAGGATAAGAAGAATCCCATTGAGGGGGCTGTATTCATTGGCGACATACCCGTGCCAATGGTCAGGGACGCACAGCATCTCACCTCCGCATTCAAAATGAACCAGGTGGAATATCCTTGGGAGGAATCATCTGTTCCGTCTGACCGCTACTATGACGATTTTGACCTGAAATTCGACTTCATCAAACAGGATTCCATCCAACCCCTATATCATTATTTCTCTCTCCGTCCCGATTCTCCCCAATATCTTTCACCCGACATCTATTCCGGACGCATTGTCCCTATCGACAACGGTAAGGACGACAAGTATGAGCTGCTTCGTCATTATCTCACAAAGATTGTGGCATTGCGCGAGGAACCCAATATTCTCGACCAGCTCCTCTTCTTTGCAGGTCACGGCTTCGTGTCGGAATCCATCGTGGCACGTATCGACGAAAAAGCTGCACATCTCCAGAATTTCCCCTGGATGCACCAGCGTAAGCAGGGTATTGAATACATCGACCACAAGCGTGACAAATTCGTGAAAAACCGTCTCATGACAGAGCTTCAGCGACGCGACCTTGACGTGGCTCTGCTCCATCACCATGGTCTTGATCAGATAGAATATCTCAACAATGAGCCGGATCCTGATACCCCCACTGAGATGGTACATACCATAAAGGATTACGCCAACTATGTATATCGCCGTCATCGCGGTAAAGGCACACCCGACGATAGCATCAAGGCGAATGTAGCACGCAACCTTGGAGGCTTGCCGATTGAGTGGTTTGAGGATGAGGAGAGCGAGGAGCATCGCAAGCACGACTCTATTATGGAGCGTAAACTCAACCTTTACGTTGAAGACTTCGACGACTTCACGCCCAACTGCCGTCTGGTGATTCTCGACGCCTGCTTCAACGGCTCATTCCATCTTCCCAAATACATTGCCGGCTCATATATCTTCGATGAAGGTAAGACAGCTGCCACCATTGCCAACAGTGTCAACGTGCTTCAGGATAAATGGTCAGACCGTTACCTCGGTCTTGTAGGCTTAGGTATGCGCGTGGGTAATCTTCCGAAATACAACACTTATCTTGAGAGCCACTGCATAGGCGACCCTGCTTTCCGTTTCAAATCGGCAGTGGAGGGTCTTGATGCCAACGAGATGCTCAATCAACCCGCCTCCTGGTGGGCTGGACAGATAGACTCTGAATACCCTGCGGTCCGTGTCATGGCTCTGCGTCAGCTTGTAGACAATGATATGATTGATTCCGACCGTCTGCTCGAAATCTACACCAACGATCCTTCAGAGGTAGTGAGAATGGAAGCTATGACACTTCTTTCCCAGTATGACGACGAAAATTTCGTAAAATGTCTGGAGATGATTCCTGACGACAGCTATGAGATGATTCAGCGTTATGGTCTCAACTACATCGCTAAAAATGGCGACCGTCGTCTTGTCCCGGCTCTTGTCAAGATAGCGAAGAAAAACAACACCGGTAAACGAATCGAATTTGGTGTGAGCCAGGCAGCCTCCTATTATCCTGCTGAAATGCTTATTGCAGAACTCGACAACTCTTTCGACCCACTCGACTATGCTGAGGGGGAAGTGGTAAAAGGATACGTGGCTGATGCCCTCAACAAATATGCCAACTCTTATCGTCTGAAAGATGTGGAGACCTTATGCCATAATGATTCAGCATCGGTAAAGGCAAAGAAACAGGCTATCCGTACTTTCCGCAATTCCACAATGCACTATAAGGTTGATGACCTGTTGGAATATGTTCAGGTATGTCAGGATGATGACATTACCGTTGACCTTTTGGAAGCTCTCGGCTGGTTCCGTCCTTCGTTCCGCCACGCCGACATCAGCAAAGTAGCTGCAGAGATGAGCCGTGATTCCAAGCGTTCAGATCGTGTGCGTAAAGCAGCTTTGCAGACCTACAACCGCATTGAAGACAACCGTAAAGG
>CAMWIF010000070.1 GCA_947174225.1 uncultured Porphyromonadaceae bacterium
GACTTCGACATGGCTGAGTGGGAAGAGATCATCGGCGGCCAGATTGCAGACGCTAAGAAGGGCGCTCAGCAGGCACTTGCAAATGCAAATGAGGACGGCGAAGCATTCAGCTACGCATTTGGCGCAGAGGACATCGAGGCTGCTCTTACTGAGATGAAGAAAGCTGCTTTCGAGGCTCCCAACACACTTGCCTATGACAAGGTAGTGGATGCAATCGCTGCTGTTGAAGCTAAATATATGACTGCTGTTGTAGAAATTGAGATGGAATATCCCGGCTTCGACCTCACAGAATGGAAGGAGATCATCGGTGGTCAGCTCGAAGAGGTTAAGAAGGGTGCTGAGCAGGCACTTGCCGCAGCCAACGAGGACGGCGAGCTTTACAACTATCCGTTTGACGCCGAGGAATACGAGGGTATGATCGCCGAGATGCAGAAGGCTGCAAGCGACCTCTCAAGCATTGATGCTCTTGAGGCTGAGGTTGCAGCAGGTAACGCTAAGATCTATACTCTCGACGGCAAGGCTCACTTTGCTCCGGTAAGAGGTCAGGTCAACGTTATTGTAAGAGGCAACTCTACTGTTAAGGTTATGATTAAGTAATCTCAACCATTACAAGTAATTAATAAATTACCAAATAATCGAAAAAGGCGCAGTCCGGCATCCGGGTTGCGCCTTTTTATTTTTTTAACTAAAGTCTTACATTTTTTTATATGCCAATATAGTGGAAAAGACAAAAATATTATCTAACTTTGTTAGCCATATATTGTTTACTTGCAAATAGATAATGCAATTTAACCATTATATTGGCGTTATACATCTAATGTAAACGATTTTTCTGACATACTGTCTCCCTAAAGGTGGGGTTATCTTCACAATACACAGTGTAGGGTCGGCATTATGAAACATCATAAAAATAAATAAATTCATAGACAATATTATGACAAATTTTACTCGACTGACGGTTGCGCCGGTGCTCTCTTTGATGCTCTTTGGTGGCATGGAAGCCTCGGCAGTCAATCATTCTGTAGGTTTTGACATCCATAACTATGCCTACAAAGGTAAATTCAACAGAGAACAGAAGAAGTTCTGCTTTGACAAAGCGGATTTAGTGACAAGAACAGAGGTGAATGAGGGCACCTTGGACACACCGGATGTTACATCTCCGAAACCGGAGACGTCATTCTCTGCAGCCGAACTCATAGGAGATCTTGATGCGCCTGACGGTTCCACTTGGTTTTATACCGCTAATTATAAGTATGATTATGTAGAGGTCAGCGAGTATTATAAGCGCCCCATCATGCGTGAATACGAATTTAAGATCTATGATGCTGACCTTAATCTTGTAGGCACTATTAAGGATAAAGTGAATTACAAGGAGGGTGAGGTGGCTGTTCCGGGTGCTGAATTAGCGCCATTTGTGACCCGTAATTTCTTTAATTCTGACGATAATTATGAGGTAGTAGTTGGATTGTATGTTAACACCGAGGTCTATGTCAACAATGAATACTCTATTGTGTATTCAATCGGCGGAGAAAAGGAGAATGGCTATGACAAGCCTATATTGGTGAGAAAGGATCTTGTAGGTGACGTGCTCAATGCTTCGGTTGATGGAGAGGAGAACTTCTACGTCACTTTTATGAGAGACGATAACATAGAGGTGGAGGATACCGAGCGCGATCCGGATGACCCTGATTATATGGGATACTGGGAGATGCTTACAAGCTATGGAATGACAGTTGAGACGTATGCTAAGGCTGATGCCTCAGGAAACATTGTGAAGGTTTGGGAAAAAAGGATTCGTCTCGCTGATCTTCCCGGTGACCAGATGAGTTCACCGTTCCTGATCTCTTTTATGCGCGACGACAAGCCTTATTTCCTATATACCCAATATGAGGATACTTTCTTCAACCCTTATTATGACTTCATTGAGGAGACAACCATGAGGGAGAACAATCATCTTGTTGTTGACCTTTATTCTGTAGAAAATGGAGCATTTTCACTGCAAAAGCAGACCCTGATTCCGACTCAACTCAATAACCAGGATAATGACAGGGTATTGTGCTCTTATTACTCTATCGGCTCTTTGCGTTATCGCGACGATATTATTTTCCGCGACGGTGCTACTGCGCCCGAATATATGGTTAGTGTGGAGGATTATAGCAAGGAGAATGATGAAAATTATAATACTTCATACTATCTCTATAATGCCGATGGCAGCGTTAAGAATGTTATCTTCAAGAATGCCATTTCCCATTCAACCTTGGCTGATCTTCCCGGTTTTGATCCGCTTGAGGTGTTTATCTCATCAAACCTGATGGGAGACTATGTATTTAAAATTGTGAACCTGACCACTGCGGAAGAGGAACTTTCTTTTACCGACAAGTTTGAGATCGATGCCGACATAGATCCGGAGCTGATCACCTCGAATATGGATAGGGTTCCTTCAGGCGATTCTTTCAAATATGCCATTGAATTGCGCTCTCCCGGTCAGGATGAGAATGGTGACGACCTGATGCGCGTCATGTGGATTGACAGAAACGGCAAGTTTGAACGCATCGATGAGATCCCTATGGGTAATGGTGTATATTATGCCACTGTGCTGATTGAGAGCCAGTCTTTGAATCCGAATCTCTATGACTCTGACGATGAGCACGAGTATCTTGTGTTGGTAAAGAGGGGTTATCCCGACAATCAGGTGAAAGAAGAGCTGCTTGTGGCAAAGCCGCTGTCGGATGCTTATCCTGAGGGTAAGATTATCCTTTACTTGAAGCCTGAGGAGGAACGTGGCATATTGAAAAATATCATTCCCTTGACCTATTCGGAAAAACCAATGCTCGTTATTTCTTACTATAATGAGTTCACCGGAATGAACTATGAAGATTTCTACAAGCTTCCTTTAACAGCGTCTGACACATCGGTAGATATGGTGGCTATAGGCGGTGGAAAAGACTCCGGTATTGAGTTTGACGCCAATTGCCTTAGAGCGTCAGGTGTAATCACACTCTACAATATGCAGGGCGCGAAGATAGCTGAGGGAACTGATGAACTTAACGTGGCAGCGTTGCCGAGTGGCATATATGTGGCACACGCCAATGGAAGCACCGTAAAGATTCTTGTAAAATAATAATCAATTGACCGTGAGGACACCTTTCGTGTCTTCACGGTCAGGTTTAATATGATAATATTATGAAACGCTTACTTTTTTCAATCTTTTCGATAATCGCAACTATAGCGTTGTCGTTGAATGTCGGAGCTGCCGAGGACTTCGCATATACGGTTAATTGGGACACTCCGGGGGCAATATCTATTACTCTCGCCGATATAACCGGTAATCCTATGGCTATTGACCCGGCGTCTACGAGCTATGTAGCCACACAAACGGGCTATATTTATCTACGTCCTACGAAGGGATTTATAATCAAATCAGTTACAGACCGGGATGGTAAGGCTTACAAAATCTCCGGTTATAGGAATTATGGGGGGCAATACGTCAGTCTGAGTTGTTATGGTTCGCAGAACGGAAATGTCTTTAACGTAGTTACTGAGAAGCTGGAGAAAACCGGAGAGTTCGAGCTTGACATAATAAACGGTGAGTATGCATTAGATCTCTACCTTAACAACGGAACTGACAGAGAATTGTCAACATTCGCTGCTCCTGAACTGATTAAAGGAACACAAAAAGTTGACCTTACTGCCTATGATAATGAACTTATGGTAGTTAAAGATGACGGTAAACCGGTGTATTCGATAAAGAAAAACGGACAACCCATTCCTGTTGAATCATTTTCGGGCGTGCCGGTAGAAAGTGGTGATAAGATTGAGATTCAAGCATATGAAGTGGAACCGGAAAGGGTAAGTGTCTCAATTGCCTTTGTGGAGGGTGCCGAGGGTTGCCTTAATTCCGTGTATGATGCTACCTCTACGAAATTGATTCCTTATTCTGCTATAGAGGCTGCCGGCAATACGGTTAACTGTAATGCCGGGACTACTTTGAGATTTAATTTCCATGAGGACTACCTTCTGAATTCAATCACTGTAAATGGCACTCCTGCAGAGCTTCCGGCTGAGGATATGCCGTTTAAAGTTGTGATAGAGGAGAATACGACTATCTTGGTAGATGCCGCGCCGAAAGTATATGAGGAGATTGAGGGAGTAGTCTATGTGGAGGGCCCTGTGGAGGGTCTTAGATTTACCACCGGTATTATGGACTACGATGTCGAGATTCCGATAAGCGGAGGGGAGGAGTTGACCGAAGATGTGGTGTTTACCTATTCCAACGGTAAGACATTTACTGTTAAAGCGGGTACCGCAAAGAAATATACTCTTATGATGCCCGGTAAAACCCATAAATTTTTCTATGATGCGTTGCCCGGTTATTGGATTGTAGATAGGATACTCGGTAATCCTGATGATCCGGATTATCCTGTTGCCTCCCTCGCAGTGCTGGCTGAGAATGCTCCGTTATTTGTGAAGGTGGCTACGATAGGCAACGACACCAAGGCTGTGGTTTTCTATGACGGTGAAGATGAAGCTGCCAGATTCTATGCGCAGAACGTCCGTTTCCCGGGCAGACTGGAGATAGATGGTATTCCCGGCTCATATCTGACAAATGGTTACAGCATTATTGAATTTGATTCAGGCTACCATGAGTCATTCTCTGTAGGTAAGGCAGGTGGTTCTAATTCAAATGAAATCCTTGCTTATCTCGACGGGAAGAAGCTTAAATATAATGAGGACAGCATGGCGTATACCGGATTTAAAATGAATGAGGGAAGTGTGCTTAAGGTGTTCAGCGTGCCGAGCGGAACAACCCCGGCTCTTCATTCTGTAAAATTTGAGATTGAAGCCGGTGTGGCTGTTGAAGTGCTCTATGATGTGATGAAAGTACATAATCCTGATTCAGACCTTGAATGTATCGGTAAGACCTTGGTTTCAGTTATACCTTCCGGCAGTGCGGATGTTTCTCTTGACGGCAACGCTCTGGAGGCTGACGCAGAAGGTCGCTATGAGTTTGTCACCTCGCGATCAGGTCATGTTTTAAGGGTCGGAACGCAGTCCGGTGTATCGCAGATTGAGTCTGACGAACTTGGAGAGCCGGACATATTCAATCTTCAGGGCATTAAGCTATCCGGCTCGGTTAAGGCTCTTCCTGCCGGAATCTATATTGTCAACGGCAGAAAAGTGATAAAGAAGTAATTTACGCCATAGATACAGAAACTGAAATGGTTAAGAAACTGATTTTTTCTGCATTGGCACTTGCATATGTGGCAGGGATGAATGCTGTCACCCTCACGCCTGAGGAGGCACTTGCAAGAGCCGGGAAAGCAGTAGCATCATCTTCTACAAGGAGTATGGTCTCATCCGTGTCTCCGAAGCTTTCATTTACCCAAATGACTGAGAAAGGTGCTCCTGCCGTCTATGTGTTTAATAACGATGAGGGTGGCTTTATCGTGCTTGGTGCTGATGATATGGCTTATCCTGTTTTGGGCTATTCTGACGCAGGTCAATTGACTGGAGAAGATGTGGCTACGAATCCCGCGCTTGAATGGTGGCTGGGTGAGTATGCCCGTCAGATTGAGTATGCCGCCTCCAAGCAGACCGCTTCCCAAGCCAAGCAATTTACTATCCCGTCAACGAGAGCAGACTACGAGGCAATCGCTCCTATGATCAAGACAAAGTGGGATCAGGGTGCTCCTTACTACAATCAATGCCCGATGTATGGCACGTTCAGGACTTTTACCGGCTGTGTCGCCACAGCAATGGCTCAGGTAATGAAGTATTGGCAATATCCGGAGGTAGGGCGAGGTCAGATCGGATATGAGGCTTCAACCATAGGAAAGCGTCTTTCATTAAACTTTGCCAAGAAGAAGTTTGACTGGGACAATATGCTCCCTTCCTACTACGGTGATTATACGCCGGCTCAGGAGGATGCAGTGGCTTATCTCATGAAAGCGTGTGGATATGCTGTGAAGATGGATTACAGTCCTGAGTCGTCGGGCGCATTGGGAATGAACATAGCCAACGGGTTGCAGAAATATTTTGACTATGACCCTAATATGCTTTACACGCTGCGCGACTATTACACCACGACACAGTGGAGCGATATGATCTATGAAAACCTTAAGAACGTAGGACCGGTGCTTTATGGCGGTGGCTCGTTTTTAGGTGGAGGCCATTCCTTCATCTGTGACGGCTATGACGGCAACGGTATGTTTCATTTCAACTGGGGATGGTCAGGGATGAGCGACGGCTACTTCAGCCTTGATGCCTTGAATCCTGATGCTTTGGGCACAGGAGGAGGCTCCGGTGGAGGATATAATTTTTCACAGGATGCGGTCTTAGGTATTCAGCCCCCAACGGGCAAGCCGGTGGAGGTACGTCAGGAGTATATGACTCAGGCGGGTTCTTTAGGAGCCTACATCAAACCTATTGAAAAGACTATGCTCCATTTCTCGCTTTGGGGTGAAATGGAACCTATGTGGGTGAATTATAATCCGAGTACCTTAAAGGTATACTTCGGTGCTATTTTTGAGCCACAGGGCACCACTCCGGGTGAAGTGAAGAAGATTTCTGTGTGTGACGTTCAATTCACTATACAGCCCGGCTATGGCACAACTCCGGATTATTTCGATCCGAAGGTTGACCTTCTGAAAGCTGGTCTCAGCGACGGTGTGTATAAGGTGACAATTGCCACCTTTGATGGTGAAGGTGAGGATGTGGAATGGATTCCTGTAAGAGCCACCTATCCCTACTGCGATTTTGTGACGCTCAAAAAGAATGGTGAAAATTTTGAAGTAGTAGTAGACGATATTCCCTCCCTTGAAATTGTGGATGCGGGAATTGACGGTCATTTCTACAATGGATGCCCCATTACGGTAAATGCTAAGGTGGTCAATAACTTTGATGTGGAGCTTACAACCGGCTTGGCACCGGCGTTTGCCTACGAGAATGTTATCTGTTTCCTTGGCGAAAGTGTAATGGTGACTGTGCCTCCACATTCAAGTGTTGAGAAAGAATGGACCACCATCATCTATACCTTGCAAGGAGCTCCGAGCACAAGCGGTGATCTCCCTCTGACTTTCACTTTCTTTGATGAGATGACCTATAATTTCTACACTGAGGATTTCTCCAGGGATATTGTTATGGAACCTAATCCGGGTGTGCCGGTACTTGATTATGGTGATGCTCCCCCGGTGATTGCCCGACTTGAGAAGATGGAGGAAATTATTGAGGGTCAGATAACCGAGGTGTACATATTAAATGAAAAGGATGACAGGATCATTGACATCAGTGCCGACTTAACTCTGAAGAGCGGTTATTTCCATTATCCGGTCTACAGCATTCTTCTCACATCGTCAGTTAATGAGGAGGGGAATGAAGAGCTGATAATACAGGATTACACCGGCACTATTATGTCGCTTCGTAGAGGAAGGGCGACACCTTTCTCTTCATCTCTCAATCTGTCGAACTGCAAACCCGATGTGCTCTATTCCATAGCAATTGGTTATTTGTTCGGAGAGCAGATTGTAATCGTACCGGGTTCTATGGCTTACCTGCGTATACTGCAAGATAATGCCGGTGTGGATGGCGTTGTGGCAGATTCAGAGAATATGACCATTTCTTTTGATCCCTCTACTAAAGACGTGACTGCGGTTTCTCCGTCAGGTATAGCTTCAGTTGATATCTATGACCTCCAAGGGAAAAAGCTCCGTTCTGTCAATGGTGGCAATGACACTATCCGCCTCGAAGGGTTAACCGGCGTAGTCATAATCCGTGCCCTCGACAACGCTGGTCACGTCTCCACCCGCAAACTACACCTCTGATTAATCGACTCTCTCAATCTATATATGTGAGTAGAAAATTACATATAATTGATTATAAACTTGTAGGTAAGTGATTAGACAACATATAAGAGATTAGAGAATAGGTCAGGAAATTTTGTTTCCTGACCTATTAAAATTATATATCTTTTATAATCAATGTATTACAAATATAGTAACTTCTATACCTCGCTACCATATATTGAGTTTTTTGGTAGCTTTTCAACGTTGAGTGAGAAGTCGGACTCGGATCCACGACTTTCTATTTTGGAGACCGACGCTCTACCAACTGAGCTATACCTGCGTATCTTTCTTTTGACAATGCAAAGTTATAAAGCCGGTATGCATCCTATCTGCATACCGAGAAAAATTGTATTGCAAATCGTTATTAAGGCTGGTGGGTGAAATGGGCTTGGAAGAAGTGTTTGAGGGAGTCGAGGGTGGGGGAGTTTAGATTCCAGTAAGCTTCTTCTGTGAATAGCCATTCTCCTGAGCCTATTTTGTTACGTTTAGTGTTACTAAGAGGCATTGAGGTTATGTAAGTATGCATTTTACCCTTTCTGTTAGGATGTACGTAGGTGTCTCCAAGGCACATTTCATAGTCATGGAAACAGTCGAAGAATTTTCTATGAAGATCCCTACGTGCAATCATTTCAAGAAGCAACTCAAAATCTCCGTCATCGACATTGTTAGGAAATAAGAATAGTTCTGCTTCAATGCCTAAGTCGGAAATCTTTTTCAATAAATCTTCTTTTCGTTTTTGATAACATCCATGATTATGAGGGTAATCGGCATCAAAAATAATAAGATTCAAGCCTCCTTCAATTGTATTTTGAATGAATTGATTACGGGCAAGGTGTAAGCTATCCTTACCATTGATCGGGATGATATTATACTCTTTTTGTGGGATATTGAGCACTCTGAGAAGGGTGTTTACAAAGACATATTCAGGTGTCGAAGAGTTTTTTGATTCAAGATAAACGTTGATCATCTCATTTCTTGTTGTTGATTCACTGAATAGATGAAAGAAGGGTAATCATACTTCAAAGCTATAACCTCGCCATCGTTCTTTCTGAGTAGTTTAAAGGCAGCTACTTCTTTTTGATAACGCTGATAGTTGCTATCTGAGAGAATAGAAGCCAAACCTTTTATAGAGTCAATGTTGTGAGTTGAAATAAAGAGTTGAACATTGTTTTCAACCGCAGCTTTAAGTATGGCTTTCCATAGCACTTTCATTGCACTGAAATGAAAACCATTGTCTATTTCATCAATTAGCAAAACACCATCCTTACATTGATGTATAGATACGATGATTGTAAGCAATTTGCGCAAGCCATCACCCATCATATTAAACGGCAGACGTTGTTTTGCTCCTATATCTACTAGTACATCTGAACCTACAAGCTGGATATCACGAATGTTGGGATCAATCTCACGTAAAGGTTCAAGTATCTCATTTTCCTGTTTATTGACAATTATATTAGCTAACTGTGAGGGAGTCGTGGGGTTATAGTAATTGGCAGGTAAATAAAGTGAACGAATTCTTTCTGTGTATCTTTTATCGATGCTTGTTTTACCATTTCCGGAATCACCTTTCTTGATTATTAACTCTGAACTGAAACGTTCGGCAGGATTTCCTTCGGAGAAATCGAGTTTAAGCCCATAGGATTTTATCTGGGAGTCAGACGAACCGGCGTCTATCTTACGTAGATTTACAGTATTGGCGTGAGAAACGAAAAATGATATTTCCAATTCCCTTGTCTCATCTCCGGAAAGTGTTATTTTTATATGATTATCAGGGTTGAGTTGATAAAATTCTGTCTTTAGATCCTGTTCCGTATATCTTGTGTGGTTTCTCATCGAGTTAACGGAAAGGGGTAAAAGAGGGTTAGATTGACCTGTTATTAGGAACAGAGCCTCCAATACAGTTGATTTGCCACAATTATTTTTGCCAAAAAACAGATTGACTCGCTGCAATTGGTTTATTTGAGCGAATCGAATGCCTCTGAAATTATTTATGGTAAGAGTCTTAAACATCCGTCATAACTTAGATATGCAAATTTAATAAAAAAAGGTGAAACTCCTCCACTTATAGATAAAAAACACACGGCTGACGCATCTTAATTTTTAATAACGTCAAAACTTTTTAAGGCGTACAG
>CAMWIF010000071.1 GCA_947174225.1 uncultured Porphyromonadaceae bacterium
TATATAAGCTATGAAGGTAGCGAAGAAGACCACATAGGCTATTCCCAGCCATTCAGATAGTGATATGCTGTTCCAATCGGTGGAGATAATTGTGGTAAAGGTAGCCGGAAGAGCAACAATGGCAGCAGATAGGAACATCCATTTCATTAATGTCACCAATGTATATTTCCGGATGAAATTGCGATAAAGTGTCAGGTAGAGAGCGTAGCTAAGTTGAGCCATCAGTACTATGAAATCGCCCAGCGCAGGGGATTCTCCACCGGATATGGAAGCACCGTTACCAAAGACAAGTATGAGCGCACCGGCAGCTCCGAGCACTATGCCTCCGGTCTTTTTCAAGGTTATAGGTTCGTGAAGAAACAGCCACGCCAAGAGCATTACCCACATCGGCATAGTGGTGGTTACGAGTGATGCCTCGCCGGGAGATGTCAGACTCACTCCGATTATGAAGCAACCTTGATTGAGGAGCACTCCCAACATACCGGCACCGAAGAGGCGCAAGACATCGCCCGGTGGCACATGTTCCTTAGGAAGAAAGATAGAGGTCAGCCAGAAGAGTAGGGCAGCACCTGCCACACGGAAATCCACCATAATCAGCGGTGCTATGAGTCCGGAGGCGAATACGAGTTTAACTACAGGTGACATCAGTCCCCAACAAACGTTGGCACCTAACATTGCCAAGTGGCCCTTTGCTTTAAAATCACTCATAATTAAGATTATTGTATTTTAATTTTATTGGAAAACATTGTGTAACTACTTAAGGAAGTTATACTATTGCAAGGAATTATTTCCTTACAAAATTAGTAAAAAGAGTTCAAATGGGATGATGATTCAGGAAACTTTTATAATTATATTTTGGTAGGGTTGTGCTAAATCAAATATAATTGATTACTTTTGTAGGCGATAAGGAGGTGCCCACAGGTAAGGGTCTTATTTTATCTGAAACCCCACAAATTAATCTGACTACAAAAGTTTGAATATGGAAAGAAGAAAAGCGATAATATTATGTGCGGCAGCTTTAGTAGGCTGCTCAGGATGGGCTGCGAAAGTCAATGAGGAAAAGCATATCACCGTCAATGATGTGGAGAGGAAATATATTCTCTATGTTCCGGACAATGTGGGCAGTAACCCGCCGCTCGTATTCAGTCTGCACGGAGCTGCTGGACACGATACCGATCGCAGTCCTTTCCGTACTTCTGTAGCCGATTCGGAAGGATGCATCGTTGTCTATCCTCAAGGTATTGACCAGTTTTTCCCAGTTTTCGGTGGCAACATTCCCGGTTGGAATGCCTCCGGGGTGTGGAACGAAGACACCGATTTTTTCAAAGCCATAATCGACGCAGTAGCCGAGGAATATGACATTGATCGTGAGCGCATATATTGTTGTGGATTTTCAAACGGCGGTATGATGACTTATGCTAATGCGAGTGCTGCTCCCGACATATTCGCTGCTTTTGCCTCTATCAGCGGTTTCCAACTCAATGAGTTCCATAACCGTCATACTGGAGCACGTCCGGTACCGTTCCTGCACATTCACGGCAAAAGCGATGATTTTGTGAAGTATTCTTGTATGCCGATTATCCGTGATAATATGGTGGCACGCAACGGGTGTAATCCGGTTGCTGACCAAACGGTAGTAGAAGGCAAGTACACGAAAAATGTCTACAACGCCGGAGAAGGGGGTTTCCCATATGTGTATTATGAAGTAGACGGAATGTGGCACAGTGATTACACGGACAATACTGAGGATGGCAATTCGGCTGAAACTATGTGGAAGTTTATGAGCCAATACACCCTTAATGATGAGTGTGATCCTACACTGAAATGGCGTCTTAACATCGATACAGACGATTTCATTCCTCAGCATCATAGTTGGAAAGTGAGTGATGATGGCAGGATTTTCCGTTACGGTATGCCTAAGAAAGCTAACAATGCGGACAATAACGTTTATCCCTCGCTCCAGTTTGAGCCGGGCAACTATAAGCTGATATTTGAGACGGTGGGCAACAGTGATAATCATATTCAGATTAAAATTGCTGCTCTTGATGGTCAAGGTGTGTTATTCAACAAGATCGGTAATGTGGGTAAGTCCGTAGTAATGCCTTTTTCAGTAGACGAATATGGCGAGTATAGGATCACAATAGTGAAGACGGATGCTGATGATAAGTTTACCAGCCTTGCAATTCACTCTACCGACGAGCCTGCGCAGAGTCTCAATTCTGAGGATTCAGATTTAGATCCGGATGACATCGTTACAGAGGAAAAGGGCACATTGATTGAGATTCCGCAGGATCAGGGTAAGCAATATGACGACTTTTCACGCACTAAGATGCAGCAGGAAGCTGATTATACTTTATACACTGCTACGGGTGACTTGCAGATAGCAATGAAGATGATGAATATCAATGTGGCTGACTGCGACTACGTGGTGATAAAGTTTGCCGAACCGGTCAATGGTGGTTGGCACGCAGCTTTTTGGAGCGGTACAGATACAGTTGAGGTACCGGCAGGGAGTACTGAGTATAAATTTGAACTCGAACCCGCAAACATACAATCCGGCATCTTGCCTCAGATTTGCCTCATGACTCTTTGGGGCGCACCTAATCCGCTTGAGGCGAAAGTGGTGGGTGTATATAAGCACAGTGTGCTCACTGACGGTTCCGGCAGTGTTGATTTGGTTAACCTCTCAGATTCAGAATGTCAAAGGATAATAAGGTATTATACCCCCTCCGGTCAGCGTATGACTGCCCCGGTGAAAGGAATAAATATTGTCAAGTATTCCGACGGACGCACAAGTAAAATAGTTTTTTAATCATTATGTTACCTTGCTATAGGACTATTGTCCCGTTTTAAAATAGATGTTATTGCAATTTGATTTTGCCATTCGAGAAATTTGTAGTATATTAGCAGACTGAAAACAGAGGTTTTTCCTTTTATGTCTGCATAGTACGCTTGGTAAAGGCATAGCCTGTGTGATAAAAATGTATGAAAAAACATATGTGATGAGAGTTTTTAACAGTATAATACCTTACATTGAACAAACTAACTTAATAATCTGATATTATGAGTGATACTCTTTTCAGGAAGGGCAAGTTCTACACTTTGCCCATTGTGGCTATCCGCAATGAAGGATCAGATGCATATTTCATAGTCAAAGCCAACGATAGGGAATATGCCATAAGGATGTTCGCATTCCAGAAACAGGATCCGGAGGTGATGAGCCGGACAGAATTGCCGTGTATGGTGAAAGATATACATGGCGATAATATAGTTTTTGTGCAAAATTTCGCCGAGATGTTCGGCAGTGAATATGATTCATCAAAATCATATCCTTTTATAGTTACAAGGCCTGTTTCCACGCTTCCCGACGGCCATAAATATTATGATGTACACGACGAGAGGGGAGTGCCTTTCAGACTAAAAACTCCCGGCAACGTATTTCTTCAGGAAAACCAAAGGATAAACTGTAGAGTCTATAGGCCTTATAAAAACAAGCTAATACTTCAATATGAGCAGGAGCGTAAGCAAATAAAGGGTCAGTGCATCACTCCGGAGGAATTCTTGACTGAAAGCGGTATTCCGGTGAGTCTTGTAGGGATAGTTAAAAATCTTTTCAACTCTAATTCAATATTCGATGAAGCAAGGGATTATTTGGAGCGCAATGACCCGGAATGGGTTATAAAGGCTCTGTTGGCAATTCCCGGTGTAGAGAAGTGGGGACGCTTGAGGCATGCCACTCAGGTGAAGATGCTCAACGCATTCCATAAGATGTGCCTTTATGTGCTTGAGGAATCAAAATTTCTTCAGCAGTTTTCAGAATCGGAGAGAGAAAACTTCCAGGAGTGGATAGCCTGGAAAGTGCATAGAATCGAGATCTATCAGGAATGTCTACAATTGATAGGCGATGATAGATATGGTGAGGAGATAGATGAAATCTTACGTAAGATCCATAATTCTGGCTATATCTATAATCCGGAGCATAAGATGTCGCTACTCATCGCGATATTCTCGATGAAGCCTGAAATATTGGAGGAACGCATCGATAAGATTCTTGATATCATTGCCGAATCAGCTAAAGGGTGGAAATTGGCGTCGTTCAAGAAAGCTTTCTCAGGCTTTATCCAGTATTATATAATGGATAATAGCGAAAATGTAAACCGTGAGGCTTTTGCTGAAGATGATCATGCCACAGAACTTCTTCATAGGATGGTGAGGGCTATTTGTTATCTCTTGCTTATGACTGACGGTGAGGGCATAGATGTGCCCCTCTATAAATCGATGCTCTATCACTATCTTTCGTTTGTGAGATGTAAGAATGTTCTGGGTCAACAACAGTTGGGAATATCTCTCTCGGATACATTGGTAGATCAGGCATTCTGCATATTAGTGGGATCAGAGCCGGGTTGCCGAGAGTTCAGCTGGGATAAGGACTTTGGCCAGACGGAGTTGTTTGCTTACCAGATGTCGATGCTCCCAAGAAAAAATACTATGCTTACCACACGTTCCTATGAATCAGACAAGGTGCGTTTTACTGTGAGTAATGACAGCATAACCCTTGCTCGTGTGGGAGCTGGAGGCAACGAGCGAAATGTGCTTCCTTCGGATTTTCTTGATTGGCATAATATCCAGCTCTTCCTTGATAATCCAACGAAGTATCCTATTAATAAGAAATCGAAGATTGATGTTTGGCGAAACTGGTGGAAGAAAGTTGAGTTAGCATTATTTGAGAAGCGTGAAATCAAACCCCGTAACGTGGTACGTAAGATAAGGCCGGATGTAGGTTCACAGGTAACCATAAGAGTATTAAGGCAAGATCCGGAGCATCCCAACCGATTCTTCTGTCGCATTGAGGATGATGTGTATCAAGGCGAGGGTTGGATAGACACTTATACAAAAGGCAGCTCCATCGGACTGTTTCATTATGATCCTATGTTTGATATAGACAGTTTCTATCTTAATGGAGATCCACTTCTGATAAAGGCAAGGGTAAACTCCGTGAGCAGCCCGAACGACGAGGTACAGACCTACATATTCGACGCAATGTCGAAGATTGACAATTTTGTGCTTGAAAATGTGGAATATGAGGAGGAGAGCGATTGTCGTATAATCTACCACGACCGCGCCAACCGTGTTATGCTCGGCATTACTGAATTCGGCTACGGTGTGTTTGTGCCGGAGACAAACCCTGAATTTGAGTATAAGGAGGGTGACTGTATAAGGGTCAGACTTACTGACTACAGTAAGGTACGTGCTATGCAGGCTGAAGTGATTGGTATGGCTGAGAGCGATGTGGATATTCGGGAAGCAGCCGAACAGCTTCTTCAGGAGTACGCCGACAACACGGTGTACCAAGCTACGGCAGAGCAGTTGGCTGAAGAGGCGATGTCGGTATCGGAAGATCAGTTTAACCCCGAATATATCTCGCAAATGATCTGCATACTCGACCATAAGGCAGTTGTCGAAACAGATAATACAATGGCTTATGGCTATCTCTCAGTGGCATATATATTAGCCGGTATGATAGAGGATGAGGCTGCGAAACGCTATCTTGACCAACGCCGTTACCTCCTCTGTATGCTTGAGGATTATGGCAAGAACGGTAAGGTGGATGATGCCGAGCTTGACCGCCTGTGCAGCGACAATGCCGATATAGTTGAGAAATTCCCTGTGCTTAAGCAGCGTCTATGCGAGATAAGGATCGTTAACAGTTTCGGCAAGCAGGAGAATAACAGCTATCTCTGGGATCTCATATCCGATTACGGCTCGAGCCATATAGTGGGGCAGCTGGCTCGTCTAATGCTATCATATAATATGGCTGATGGTTTCGGACTTCAAGAGCACCAGAATGACATCATATCGAAAATCAAATCGCTTCTCAATATAAATATAGAGCTTCCCAAAATCTACTCATTTGGTCAGGAAGATCAGCTGTGTGAGTTTAAGTCGTCGATTGTGTTCCCGCCTGATAACGGTATGAAACCTAATCTTGAGGAACAGACTTTCAATATTATGAAGGTGATATGCGGTATGGTCAATGCCTATGGGGGTACCCTCTACTTAGGTGTATATGACACGGGTACTGCCAAGGGCCTTGATGACGATCTCCCTTATTTTGAAAATAGCCATGACAAGTTTGATCTTTATGTGCGTAATCAGATACGTCGTGCTTTGGGTGATGCGGTGAATGCCTCAATAGCAGTAGAGCATCCGGAAGCGGGCAAACATTGGATATATGCCATCAAGGTGCAGCCTTCAAAGACTCCGGTTGTCTTGAGCCTTGACAACAGATACTATCTTCGAGAGGGTACATCTACTTATTCTATTGATAATGTGGAGCAGCTTCGTGAAATAATGGATAACCGTAATTTCGAGCAGTTCCATGTGGATGTAGCCTCAATCATTAATGAGAATGAATCAAGGACTGCCGAGATGCCTCCTGCAACTTCTCAGAGTCAGAAAGAGAGTAAGGTTAAGAATAATACGCCGGAAGAGGCAGAGAAGATTTTCACAAGCACTCAGCGTAGCAATGTCATAAATTCTTGGGAAGAAGGATTTGGTGTGGATACCTGTTGCTACTTGCGTATACATTCGGTAGGGGAGTGGGGTCTTCTGAACGACGTGGAATGGGACGACGGGTTGCTTACTCTTGCCATTCATGAAGATGAGAAAGATGGTAATCTGATTGTCGTATATGAGGACGGGGAGGTATCGAGAATACCTATGTCGAAGATTCTGAAGATGACAGCGAATGTACGGCATAAGATGGTGGCTGGCAAGCGTCCGGTATTTGTAAGTCCGGCACGTCGTAACGATGCGCTCCTCACAGCTTATCAAGACAGAGGTAAACGCTACCTGCGTCTTGACGATATTTCAAGTATCGAGGAGAGTAAGATGAATGCAAAGGGCTCTACGTTGACAGATGTAATTTTCGAAAATTTCAAGGGATGTGAGATTATATCACCTGAGCATCATAAGGCACTCAAACGACTTCAGAATCGACCTCGCACCACACTCGGTTTTCAGGCTTCCGGCGTATATGGTGCTGAGGAGTTGAAAATATTGAGCGATTTGGGAATTGAGCTTTGATCCGGACGCCGAAAAGAGTTTGGTCAGTATCTGAAATAACAGTGGGACACCGTCATACGGTGTCCCACTGTTACAAATGAGAAAAATCTTTACAATGTGAAGTTGGGTTAAGATTGTAAAGATGATTTATTTTGCGTAGTTGGCTGCGATACGCTTGATGGTCTCGCAGATATTAGCGTCAGGATAAGCGTCACCTATGGCTGAGAATTTCCATTCCCCGTTGCGACGATAGAGCTTGCCCATAATAAGAGCTGTCATACCCTTATACTGAGGCATAGCTGCAACGTCGTAAGATGCGAACACTTCTTTCACATGTGTCGGTGTGCCCTCATACATTCTGATTGATGCGTAGGGTATTTGAGAGAAATCTTCTTTCCCACAATTGTTGAGGAAAAAGAAAATCTGATTTACATTCGGATTTACACGGTTGAGGTCAACGGTTATGATTTCATTGTCAAGGCCGTCGTCGCCTCCCTGGTCGCCTTTCAGGTCGTCACCGCTATGGTGGAGCGCACGGTCGAGGGAGTCAACCTTTCCCATCGGCATACCGTAACGGCTGAGGAATTCGGGACGGTAGAGAGGAGAATAGATATGGTCGATAATCTGTCCGTTGGCATCAAACATAATGCAGCTGAGATCGAGATCGACATCCTTAGTGGATTTGCCGAATCCGAGGAATCCACCGCCGGTGACGATGGCACCCCAGTTGCAGCCTACGCAGAAATTTGTAAGTTTAGCGCCATTTCCTTTTTCAAGGTTTATACGCTGACCTTTTTCAAGACGAATAGCCATGGCAATAAGGTTTTTAGTTTATAATTCAGAGTTTAAAATTATTGTCTATAAATTCGAGACTGTCGTATGAGACTCAAAGGATAGAATGGAAAAAGCCGGATTGAAGTAAATCCGGCTTTTGTGGAGGGTGAAAGATGGGTCTCGAACCCACGACCTACGGAACCACAATCCGTCGCTCTAACCAACTGAGCTACATTCACCATATTGCTTTACCGAAAGGATTCCACTAAAGGCTTCGCAAGGTTTCCTCCCGAAAAGCGATGCAAAGTTAGTGAGTTTTTTTGAAACTGCCAAATCTTTTAATAAAAAAATTTGCTAAAAATTTATGGTGTTTGCCTTTTAGGTGAATGATGTTGTTGAATATAAATATTTTAGGTAATTTTTATTTTTTTTGAGTGACAAATAGTTTTTGACCACGTAGTGTGACAGTGCCACCCGGGAGATGCCAGCGACGTATGTCGGATTTTTCAGCTCGCATAGCTGCAACAATCTCTTCGGCGGTGGTGGTGAGTGGCTGTAAAGATTGGATATAGCGTCGTATAAGAAGTTCAGGTGCCGGAAATGACAGGGCATTGGAGATAAGGAGAGGTTGACCGACTGGAGGCAATACATCGTTTACTGCCTTCTCTACCACCTCATTTTCTGATTTGATAAGTTTAATGGAGCGGTCGAGTGCTTTGCTAAGTCCGGGCCAACGTTGCCGGAGCATAGGGAGAATATCGTTGCGAAGGAAATTACGTCGGAAGTCAGAAGCCAGATTGGAGGAGTCAACAATGTATGGGAGATTTTTTGCTTTGAGATAAGCTTCGATTTCATTACGATGTACAGTGAGGAGGGGACGTATGATTGTGCCCGTGTCGGGGAGCATTGCACGAAGACCGGTGGTGCCTGATCCACGAAGAAGATTTAAGAGCATAGTCTCAATGTTATCGTCGGCATTATGTCCTGTGGCAATGCGGTCATAGTTGTATTGGGAGAGGAGTTGCCGAAACCATTCATATCGTAGATCACGGCAAGCCATCTCTAAAGATGTGGAAGGATTTTGACGTTGATATTCGGGAACGTCGAAATCTTTTATCAGAAGCTTTATACCCAAGTCAGAGCTTATTTTTTCTACAAAATGTTGGTCACGCATACTTTCCTCACCACGCAGATGGAAATTGCAGTGAGCGGCAATGAGTTCTGTATGTCTGACAGATGCGAGACTTGCCATCAGCGCGACACTGTCAGCACCGCCGCTGAGGGCGACGATAAATTTTGTGGCTTGGGCACTCTTTATGGCTCCTGATACAACTTTTTCGAGCGGGTGTTGTTTATAATATTGAAAGTTCATAACTGCGAAGTTAGAAATTATTTCGAGAAGAGCAGTTATGAGGAGAGAAAAAAATAATTATTAACCCTTAAATATAGACAGACAATTATGGCAAAAGAATGGATCTGCACCGTGTGCGGATATGTAGCAGAGGGCGAAGAGGCTCCTGCAAAGTGCCCTCAGTGTGGCGCTCCTGCTTCAAAATTCAAAGAGCTTGATCAGAAAGAACTACTTCAATTTGTAACAGAGCATGAGATCGGTGTTGCGAAAGACACTGACGAAGAGATGAAGAAAGACCTCAACAACCACTTCACAGGTGAGTGTACAGAGGTAGGTATGTATCTTGCTATGGCTCGTCAGGCTGACCGCGAGGGTTATCCCGAGATCGCAGAGGCTTTCAAGCGTTATGCATGGGAAGAGGCAGAGCACGCAGCTAAGTTTGCAGAGATGCTCGGTGATATGGTTTGGGATACCAAGACCAATCTTGAGAAGCGTATGCAGGCTGAGGCAGGTGCAAATGCTGATAAGATGCGTATTGCTAAGAATGCAAAGGCACAGAACCTCGACGCTATCCACGACTCAGTTCATGAGATGGCAAAGGATGAGGCTCGTCACGGCCAGGGTTTCGCCGGGCTTTACAACCGTTTCTTCGGAAATAAGAAGTAAGATATACGATGATGTCGGGCAGCTTGCCAGATTGGGAAGATACCCGGCAGGTTATAAAAAACAGAAGGATGATCCT
>CAMWIF010000072.1 GCA_947174225.1 uncultured Porphyromonadaceae bacterium
TAAGCAGCCTTACTTTGCTTTGATTGCCACCGAACTGCCCTGAAGTCCCGGAGAGGTAGCCTTAACTTTTATCTCACCTTCATTGCCATCGTTCTGCACTATCACCAAAGCCTTTCCGTAGAAAGCCTTTCGCTTATCCGCCTTAAACGGCTCCAAAGATATAGGAGACCCATTGTCTACACCTGCATTGAAGCCACTCCCCTCCACACTGAAAAGAATCTCATTCTCGGCAAGCGGACAAAGATTGCCATCCTTATCAACTACCTCCACAGCCACATAGCTGAGGTCAGTGCCATCGGCATTGATTTCCTTACGATCAGATGTAAGCCTTAAAGCATACGGTTCGGAAGCTGTGTTTACCACCGTGCGCTTCACCTCTCTGCCATTCTTACGGCTTACAGCTTCAAGTGTACCAGGTTCGAAAGGCACACGCCAACTTACGTGATATGCTCCACCCTCCGGTTTCTTGGAACCAAGAGACTTACCATTAAGCAGAAGCTCCACCTCATCAGCATTATTGAAGTAAGCCCACACATCCACTTCCTCACCCTCTTTCCAATTCCAATGCGGGAAGAGGTGAAGCACATCAAGGTCGGGACGCCAACGGCTCTGATACATATAGTAGCTGTCTTTCGGATTTCCGGCAAGATCCACAAGACCGAAATATGAGCTTCTTGCAGGCCAGCCATAGGGGGTCGGTTCACCGATATAGTCAAATCCGGTCCATACGAACTGTCCCATTATGAAATCATTGTCCTCCACGTGGCGCATCGTGCCTTCGTGGGTATTACCCCAGGGTGCGTGGCAGTTATCATAGGCAGAGCAGGAGAATGATTCGTCAAAGAAGGGTTTGTCCCAACGCTCAGGCCAAAGGAAGATGCTATCTGACGGCATCTTATAATATCCACGGGTCTGGAGAGCCGACACACTCTCTGTTATGATAAAAGGTTTGCCGGGGAAGTTCTTGGGTACATCCTTAAACCAGTCGTCGTGGTAATTGAAGCCGATTATGTCAAGCGCACCGCTTCTGAAGAGGTGATTGCCCGGGTCAGGCTCGTTACACCCGGCAGTTACAGGACGTGTGGGGTCAAGTTCACGAGTCATATCGGCAAGTTTACGGGTAAGTAAGGAATTGACAGATAAGGGTGCCCCCTCATCAGCCAACATATCTTTCCCGTGGCCGAAGTTCAGGATAAGATTTGCCTCCTCCAATGATAAGGTGTCGGCACTGGCGTCGCTCCATTGTTCGAGCACCTCGTTGCCGATGCTCCACATTATGATGGAGGGATGGTTACGGTCGCGCACAACAAGATCGGTAAGATCGCGCTCGTGCCATTCAGGGAAATAACGGGAATAGTCGTGGGCAGTCTTTTTCTTTCTCCACATATCAAAGGTCTCATCCATCACCATAAATCCGAGCGAATCACACAGTTCAAGGAGTTCGGGAGCCGGAGGATTATGAGATGAGCGAATAGCATTCGCGCCCATCATCTGCATTATCTTCAACTGACGCGCAATAGCAGCCTTATTCACAACGGCACCGAGAGCACCGGCATCGTGATGCAGACACACACCGTTCATCTTCATATTCTCACCGTTGAGCGAGAAGCCCTTCTTATCGTCAAATTCAAGGAAACGGAAACCTGTCTTTGTGGTGTACTTATCAATAGTTTTCCCATCCACTTTTATCTCATTCACCACGGAATAGAGTGTCGGGGTCTTGACAGACCACAGTGAAGGGTCGCGTACAATAAGGGGCTGGCTTACCTCTTCTGATGACTCACCACCAAGATTCAGTTGCGTCGTGGCACTCGCCACTGTCCTGCCGTCCGGTGCAACCACATAGGTCTCCAAATCAGCCTTCACACCTTTCTTGCCGGTGTTTTCAACCTTTGTAAGCACAGTAAGATCAGCAGCCTCTTTCGTCACCTTGTCCTGACGCACGAATGTGCCCCACTGAGCTACATGGAGAGGATTTAGGATACGCAGCCATACGTGGCGATAGATGCCGCACCCGCTATACCATCTGGAGTTGGGTTGCTCGACATTGTCTACCCTCACAGCCACAACGTTCTTGCCGGATTTTAGCCAAGGAGTAAGGTTATAGCTGAACGAGGCATATCCGTAAGGACGTGTGCCGAGTTCGTGACCGTTTATATATACGGTAGCATTCATATATGCCCCGTCGAAGTCAATATAGACATCCTTACCCTTCATATCGGAAGTAAAGTCAAAAGTCTTCCTATACCATCCGATACCACCGGGCAAAGCACCACCTCCGGTGCCGGAGGGATTATCCTGACTGAAATTACCCTCTATAGCCCAATCATGAGGCAAGTCGAGGCTACGCCAAGAGGCATCTTTGAAATCGGAATTTGAATAATTGGTATTATCTCCAAGGGTAAATTTCCAGCCTTTGTCGAAAGATATGGCTCGAGAATCGGTCCCTGCCCACGCATTTGATACGCAGGCAAGGAGACCGATGCAAGCCATGATGAACCTTAATACATTCTTTTTCATCTTAAAACCATTGTAAAAACTCAAGAAAAAAAACTATCTAATAACCTATTAACTATTAATCCTTTAATCAAATTTATAATTTCACTTTAACTTCTGAGCCGGAGTAAGTTACTTCCTGTCCTTTCACATCACGGGAGTAGCCTACGGGAGTTTCAGGCGACACCTTAATGACGTTAAACTTACGCTCTTTCAGCATACCGGGGAATTCACCTTTACGCTCACCGATGGTGAGAGTGGAGGTAGCATTGTCATAGCTGAAAGGTATCATAGCGTATGCACCCTTCTCGTAGTTATAATTAAGGTTCTCATCCTCATAGAGAGTAAATTCACCGTTGTCACCTGTATAAACATAGAGATTGATTACGTCTGCCGGTTTCTGGTCAGTATATTGCATCTCCGGACCGAAAGGCACAATAGCACCTGAACGCACATAGAGAGGAAGCTGCTCATAAGGCGCGGGCATAACCAAAGTCTCACCGCCTTTCGACACAACCTTTCCGTTATAGAAGTCATACCATATGGCGCCCTTCGGGAAATAGACCTTACGCTTACGGTCACCGTAATTATACACGGGAGCCACAAGGAAAGCGTTTCCAAACATATACTGGTCGCCGATTTCACGGGTTGCGGTATCAGCGGTAAATTCCATCACCATCGGGCGCATCACAGTGTAGTCGTCGAAATAGGTCTTACCTGCAAGCGAATAGATGTAAGGCATAAGGTCGTAACGGAGATTAGTGTAATATACCACCGACTTGTAGGCAGGGTGATTCTCAGGAGCAATATTGAAAATCTCTCGGTAAGGCCACTGACCGTGGGCACGGAAGAGCGGAGCGAAAGCACCGAACTGATACCAGCGGGTGTTCAGCTCACGCCACTCCTTGAGGTCGGCATTTTCCTTACCGGTGTTCTGATATTCAGCCTGACCGCGTACATAGCGATCTTCTACACAGAAACCGCCTATATCCATAGTCCACCAAGGTATGCCGCTCATTGCGAAGTTAAGTCCGGCAGAAATTTGGGCTTTCATATCCTCCCAACGGGTAGCGATGTCGCCACTCCAAGTAGCTGTGGAGTAACGCTGCAGACCTGCGAAGCCTGAACGGGTAAGTAGGAATACGCGACGGTCGGGGTCTACACTACGCTGACCGTTGTAGATCGCATCAGCATTCACAAGCGCATAGGCATTGAAATACTTGGTTGAAGGACCGAGCGCAGTCGGTGTGATAAGATCCTTACGATATTGAATATCGGTGCAGTCACGAATATTTGGTTCGGAAGCGTCCATCCACCAGGCATCTATACCGAGTGGCACATAATGGTCGTTGATCTGGCTCCAAAAGAGCTTACGTGCGTCAGGGTCATATGCGTCGTAGAAAGAGCCGAGATAGCCGGGACCAACCCAGTCGCGTATGCTGTCTTGCACGGGGAGCTTATACATCCAGCCCTTCTCGTCAAATTCCTTATAGTGTTCGGTAGTGGTATAGAATTTAGGCCATACGGAGATCATCACCCTACCGTTCATATCGTGGATAGAATCAACCATACCCTTCGGATCGGGGAAACGCGCACGGTCAAACTCGTGGCTACCCCAAGAATCCTCTTTCCAATGCAGCCAGTCGATCACGATGTTGTCGATAGGTATACCTCTGCGACGGAACTCTGCCAAAGTAGATAGCACCTCTTCCTGAGTGTTGTATTTCTCACGGCTCTGCCAATAGCCCATAGCCCATTTCGGCATAATCGGAGCTTTACCGGTAAGTGTACGGTAGCCTGAAATTACATCATCCATATCGTCGCCATACACGAAATAGTAGTCGATGCCGTCCTGCATCTCTCCCCACCAGCTCATATCGAGTTGGTCTTTCGGGTCACGCGGGTCATAGACACGGAGTCCGCAGTAAGCCACCGAGCCGTTAGGTTCCCACTCAATCTTGATAGGCACTCGCTTTCCTGCCTCAAGATTCACCTCAAACTTGAAGCTGTTGGGATTCCAAGCCGTGCGCCAACGCTCAGGCACTACCTCCTTATTATCTATGAATACCTTCTGATAGCCGGAATAGTAGAGGATAAACTTATACTCACCCGTCACGGATGCCTCGATTTCACCCTCATAAGTGACATGTGAACCGGCAAAGTTAAAGTTCTGAGGAAGATTGACTACGTGGGCAAGGTCACCCCTTATAAGATGCTCGAAGTAGATTGAGTCTTCACGTTGCACAAGAGTCGGTTCTTGATTATTGGCAGGTACGTATGTGCCAGTGAGCGCACCCTCCTTACCCTCCTTGTCAAAGAGCTTGAACACGCCGCCCAACTGCTTATAGCCATCCGGATTACCCCAGCGGCATAGGGAATAACTATCCCAAAGAATGCCGTAGTTGTCAGTGGAAACCACAAACGGCACCGATACCTTAGTATTATACTGGAAAAGTTCCTCATTCTTCCCTTTATAGTTGAACTCGTCAGACTGGTGCTGACCTAAGCCGTAGATACCCTCGTCGTCGGAAAGTGACTGGAACACCTGACGGACAGTGTAGCCTTTGGTGCCCTCCACCTCTATCGGCGTGAACTCTCTGCCACCATCAGCCTCAGCCACTATGAGCTTGCCGTCAGAATTATAGAACTTGACATCACCTGTACTCAGGGAGACTGTGGCTTTCACGGCAGAAGTGACAACCGATACCGTGGAGTCGGTCTCTTCCACCTTATATTCGGCTTTTGTCTCAGGCTTGACTACCGACAGACTTGCATCAGGAGCAAACTTCTTATCCGGTGTAGCCGTGACACGGATAATCTTATCACCGAAGACTTGCAGACGCACACGCCTCACATCATTCTCCTTCTGCGGAGCGACATTGACTATGACACCGCCATCTGTCTTCTCATACTTTCCGCTGCCACACGCACCAAACAGGGCGGTAGTCAGCAACAATGTTGAAATAGAGCGCAATTTCATATTCTTTAGGTTAGAGTTTTTCAGTTATGCAAAGTTAGCAAAAAAACATCTCTAATAAGTCCCCTCATGTTGAAATAGTAGGCTTTTTGCGAAGAAGAAGGTAAGAAAATGTATATTTAAACGGTATAATTTGTTTCCCTGCCCTCCCTATCCTGATAAGCGGAAGGTAAAATACCAAATTCCTCCTTGAAATACTTACTGAAAATCTTTGGATTATTGAAGCCCGTCTGATAGGCAACTTCGGAAATGTTCAACTGACTTTCACGAAGCATCTGAGCCGCACGTTTTAGGCGGATTACCCTTATGAACTCAATAGGAGTCTTACCTGTAATCTGCTTTACCTTCTTGTATAGACGTACGCGACTCATACCGAGAGCAGCACTAAGCTCTTCCACTGACAAATCGGATCGGTCAAGATTATCCGAAACATATTTCATAGCTTTCTCTATGAATTTTTCATCTAATGGGGTAATTTCTATATCCTCTGGTTCCGGTTCTATAAGACTTCTACCGGCACCCTTGGCACTGAGAGCTACAAGTCGACGCATACGTAGTCTCAGCACATCAAGATTAAACGGTTTCGTGATATAATCGTCAGCACCAATTGTAAGGCCTTCCAATTTCACTCCGAGATCATGTTTGGCAGTGATAATTATAATAGGAATAGCCACAGTAGACTTATCGCTCTTGAGCCGACGGCATAGCTCTATCCCATTCATACCGGGCATCATAAGGTCAGTGAGGATTATGTCAGGCTTTGTGGAAGCCACTACATCTAAAGCCTTATGGCCGTTGGAAGCGGTTAGTACCTCATACTCATTCTCTAAACTGTCTTTAAGCATCTCAGTCATATCCGGATTATCGTCTACCACTAAAGCTATTTTGGCAGCCGATACGCCTCGCAGTTTATCTGACTTATCGGTCTCTTCATCCACTTCTTTATATTCCACAAATTCTGATTTGGTATCAGCTAAATCCTTTTTATGTTGTGCTGACGTGTCAGCTATTCGTTTTATCGGGATATCTATAATAAATACGCTGCCACACTCTACATTATCGGTGACACGAATAGTACCCTCATGAAGTTTAACATATTCACTCACCATACTCAAGCCTATACCACTTCCCATACCCGGATGAGAGTCACCCTGATCATCGACCTGATAAAACCGTTCAAAGATGTGCTCCTTATCCTTATCTTTTATCCCGATACCGGTATCAGAAATTTTTATTCTTAATACAGGATTCTCTTCTCCTACCTGCTCAAGAGCCACATCAATGCGTCCGCCTGACGGAGTAAACTTAAAGGCATTGCCAAGAAGATTCATAAATATCTTCTCCATCTTGTCTTCATCAAACATCAACTCTATACTCTCACGGTCGGAATAGAAGGTCAAGTTGATTTTTTTCCGATCAGATAAGTTCATAAAAGATGTGCATACACCGCGTGCGAATGCTACTATATCTCCCTCTGAGGGATTAAGTTGTAGACCTACCATTTCATTCTTACGAAAATCTAAAAGTTGGTTGACAAGCGAAAGAAGCGTCATCGCATTATTTCTCATAAGTGACAACCGCTTTGTCTGCCGTTCATCGGTAGTCTCCTTAATCATCTCCTCAAGCGGCGATACGATCAGAGTCAAAGGGGTACGCAACTCATGGCTGACATTTGTAAAGAACTGGAATTTTAATTGATTGACTTCTTCCTGCTTACGCAGTGCATCCTCATGACGCTTACGTTCGAAGTGACGACGTTCTCGTTCTCTCACAACTTTTATGATACACCATATTACGCCTATTATCAGAAGAAGATAGAGCAGCCACGCCCACATACTTCCCCAGAAAGCCGGATAGACTTTTATCGGAAGTTCAGCCGGAGTTTCGCTTTCATAGCCATCGCCGTTCACAGCCTTTACAAGCAGTCGGTAGTTACCCGGAGAGAGGTTGGTATATGTAACATGGTTTATCCCTTCAGGACATTCTATCCATTCATCGGAATAGCCGGTAAGCTTATAGTAAAACCTTGTTTTTTCAGGTAGGGCATAATCGTCAGATCCAAAGAAAATAGTAAACTCCTTCGGATTATGGCTAAACTCAAGTCCGTCGCCAGAGCCGACGGCTCGCTTCAGCACCACCCTACCATCAATCTTCTCACCGATATGCACGGGTAAATTACCCATATGAAGGTCTGTAAACATCACCTTCGGTTTAGCTGTGTTGAATCTAATATCTGTAGGTGAAAACCGATTGATTCCGAAAAGGCCACCTACAGCAAGCTCACCTTCGGGAAGTCTTGCAAAGGAACGCTGATTAAAATCGCAATTCTGAAGCCCGTCGCGGTTATCATATATTCTACGAGTGGTTGAGAATACCCCCGTATTGTCATCGTAATTGATTTTTAAATTTACAAGTTTTGAGCCGTCGCTTACCCATATCGACCCACCCATATCCTCAGCAACGCCCAATATGTAAGACCCATAGGAAGAGGATAGAGTAGATATATCGTATACCTTATTTCTGCTACGATCAAGGACTTTTAATCCTACGGAAGTAGCTATCCACAATAATCCTCTTGAATCCTCAAAGAGCTGAATCACTGAAATATTATCTAATTTACCCGCTTCCGAAGACACACGAACCAACTTATCAGTAGCAGGATTATAGACATCAATGCCTCGGGCGGTGCCAATATATGTCTTACTGTCACGTGCCACTATCACTGACAAAACAAAATTAGATGATAAGCTCTTTTCATGTTCATCAAAATATTTTACGTCGCCATTCATTGGATCATAACAATACAGCCCTCCACCTAATGTTCCGACCCATAAACGGTGATTCCTGTCGAAAACCATACTCCATGGATAACTATGATCAAGTTCACTACCGGTGTTTAAATAAGAAAAGCCTCCGTTCTTATAAATCCTGACACCACGCGAGAAAGCTCCTACATAAAGTGTTCCGTCAGCAGAATAGGCTAATGAAGTTATGGCTTTCGGAGCTCCGCCTTCCGACACGTCTACCAAAGCTTTACGTTCATTAGTCGAAACATTCCAATACCATAGTCCTGAATTATCCGTACCAATCCACATATCATCATTTCTTCCCGGCACCATACAGTTGACATCGGGAAAAGTTTCAAGTGTGAATTTATGAACACTTTCATTATACGAATAAAGTCCGAGCTTATAGGTTCCAAACCAAAGAGTACCATATTCATCCTCTAAAATTGAAGTGACGGTATTAGCCGGATTGAAATCTCCCGACACATCAACCGGCTCAAAAGAATAAACGCCATTGCATCTGACTAAACGTTCTATACCATGATGATCACGCGCAACCCATAGATTTCCTTTCGAATCATGATAAAGCCCCTTCATAACTCCATCATACCCCTGTTTAGGCAGAGAATCAGTAAGCCAGCGTCTTGTAGAAGGGTCAAAGAGTCTCAGGCGTTCATTCGTAATGAGCCATAATTTATTAGTCTTGTCCGCGTATAAATCATAATGCGTCACCTTGCCGTCACCACCGTCAGGCGAAGCAGAAAGTATTTCCGAAGTCATATTTCCGGGATTGGCAGAAATAACCAATGAACTGTCAGTGACACCTATCACTTTACCATTGCTCTCTATGAGAGCGGTGACGCCAGCCGACTTAAATACCTCCCCCTTCACTTGCTCCAACTGTTCGTCAGACAAACTAAGACGAAATAACCCTTGACCCTCTAAAGCCAACCACACGTCTCCGTTACTGTCAGTCAACATCGAGGTAAGATAACCTTCTATCCCAAATGGTCTCAGGTAGTCGTTGACATTATTACATACAGATTCCGACATAGGATCATAGATACCAAAATCCGTACCGACTCGCAACCATAAACGTCCTAAGGCATCCTCCTGAATATCGTTTATGTAGCCTGTAATAATAGAACTCTCCGTGCCTACTCTGTCGGCAACACGCCGAGCCGAATAACCGTCATAGCAATATAGTCCTGCTGAGGTACCTATCCAAAGTAATCCGCTATTATCTTTGTAAAGAGTCGTGATAAAATTATTGGAGAATCCGGAAGAGGCACCCAAATGGCGCAATGACAGTTTAACCTCGGCAGACGAAGCCGAAGATACAAACGATAAGGTCAAAATTAAACATAGTATGAATCTAAAAGGCATGATTTCAGGGTTAAGTTTGTTATGCAAAGTAAGTAAATTAACGTGGAATATTCAAGACCTTAACTAAATAATAAAAC
>CAMWIF010000073.1 GCA_947174225.1 uncultured Porphyromonadaceae bacterium
ACATTGAACTTCGGTAATTACCGTCGAAATGCAGATGATACTTATCTCCGAACAAATTATCATAGTAGAACGACACAAGATGGCTATACCCTTTCACATCTCTGTTAATGTCACGTCTTAGCGGTAGCTCCTCGTTCAGCCACTCTGCTCCCCTATTGACAAAATCTCCTCGCTCGGGGTTAAAACGATAGTAAGCCCCTAACGACTGCTCACCATCAGAGAAATTGAATCCGGATTTAATCACCCCTGTTGTTGTGGGATAGGTGTTATTCTGCGAACTGCCCACAACCGTCTTGACCCCCTCATACATCAGCGTATTTGTTGTGCTACCTTTGATAAGGCTATTGTTATGGGCAACACTCCCTGTGGCAAAGATATCCCACCCGCCAAAACGATAGTTCAAATCAAGCATATCATTAGCCGACCACTTCCTACGGGCTGTAACCTCTGCCCTTTCTATCAATGACAATCCCTTGATGAAATTCCTCTTCGTCACAATCTTTAGCACCGCTTTAGTGTCGCTGGAATACATAGAACCGGGAGCCAACAGCAACTCCACTCTCCGAATATTGCTTGACTGCAACTGCCGTAGTTCATCGGCATCGCGCAAAGGTCTGCCATCAATAAAGATTTCAGGATCGCCTTTCCCCACAACCGAAACATCATCATCCTCTACCTTAATCATTGGTAGCTGGGCAAGCACATCAAGGCACGTACCAAGGTCTTGAAGGCTACTGCCGGAGATAGTGGACACTAATGAATTGCCCACAAGCTTTGTCACCGGATGCTTGGCAGTGACCACAAGTTCCTGTAGCTCCCAAGCAATGGAATCTTCCTTTTCTACACTTTGTGCCTGTGTTTTCCATACACATACAAGCACGAGAATGATGGTTAGACTTAATCTGTTCATAGCATTGTTTTTTCTGCAAAATTACAACCTTCGGAGGGTTAAATGCAAAAAAACAGTCTGACCATCAAATTTGCAAATTATTAATTATCACTAAATTAAAATTCAAATACTCCAAAAATACTGACCATAGAATTTTGAGACTAAAAAATGGCTAAGTATGCCCCCGATTCAGGACTGTCAATGGCAGAAATCTTAGCTTTAAGTCGGGACTTTCTCTTATAGACCACATCTATGCTCTCCTCCAACAAAGCGGCGATAGAACGATTTGAAAGGTTGCACGCAAGGTAAACCACAAGCCGGTATTCCTCAGGTTTCATAGCCGGCATATCTCTCTTCAAGTTCTCAAGAAGGGAGTCATTACACTCATTCACATATCGCTCCATCTCGGCAAAAAGACCACTATCCGATTTAAGCTCCTCGATCTGCGACTTCACCTTTTCTACTATCGCCTTCTTCTCAGTCTTCGTACCTTGCGATTCATAGTAAGTTTCACAAAGCTGATCAATAACATCAAACCGATTAGCGAACACCTTCTTCAGTTTTAACTGCAAATCTGAACACAAAGACTCATTATGCGACAACCCCTGCAGCAGGGAGGAAGCCTCTGCCATAAGAATTTCATTCTGACTATCCTTGAGTTTGATTCGTTGACGCTGCCATACTATAATAACTGAGGCAAGTAGAAAGATTATGATTAAAAGGAAAAATAACTGCTCCCTTCTCGCTCTCTCCTTATAAAGCATAAACTCCTTTTCCTTCTGAAGATAGAGTGCCGTTGCAAGGGCATCGCTCTCACCGGAAGCTATCAACAAGGCTTTCAGACCGGAGGCAAATTTATACTTATCCTTAATGTTATGGCTACCATAATACCTTATGGCAATATTGACAATGGTATCGGTTGGAGCCGTGAGATTATTAGCCACCATAGCCTCTGAATAGAGTAATGCCCAATGAGCCATCGTAGCGGAATCTTCAAACTCCGACACATCGTATTGATTCAGACGCGCCATAGCAGCCGTAGGGTCAGTCTGTATCATAGACCCGATCTCATCGAGATTATGATTTATCGGAAGGCTTGAATAAGTACAACCCGTAATTATTATTAAAATAGCCAGATAAAGAAAAGCTCGCATACAACCTTATTTTCCAAAGCCTATCTTTTAAAAACCTCGTATTAAAATGTCTCGTTGCTATTGAAATTTCTTTACCACCTCATCATAGATAGGAGTAGCTACCCCTAATTCCTTACCGAGAGCTATTATATCAAATAATTGTCCTTGAATTTCGCTCTGATTTCCGGCTTTCAGGTCTTTCTGCATTGAGGCAGTGCTTTCCGGATCCAAGGAATCCATCACCTTAAGGTGATGCTCAACCATATCACAACCAAAATCAATGCCAAGTCTCTCACCGATCGCCGCGCTCTCCTTTGTTAGTCCTATAAACGTATCTCGCTCTTTACCCGGATGCTGAATTGGACCCATCGGTATGTCGTAGTATGCCCCGGTCACCGACATTGCCGATATATAAGACCATTTTATAAATGTGTCACGATTGATGTCATCACTTAATGTTGTCTTGATGCCTGCGTCACGCAGATCAGCGGTCACCTGGGTTAGCAAACCATCATCACAGGTCGCCCAACTCGGCACACCGAAGACAAGATGAAACACTTCTCCCAATTGGGAAATCTCACCAATACCGCTTTTGAAGCCCACTATATAGATACACCCGTCAAGTACGTTTATCTCAGGCACAAGCTGTTTTATACGTTTCCCTGTGCCATAGACATTTAAAACAGGGATAACAATCGTATTATCGTGAGCAGCTTTCCTAAGTATGTCGCCAATACTATCTATTGAATATCCCTTTACAGTCACAAAGATTACATCGGCTTTATCTGAGTATTCCTCCTCACTGTATGCCTTGACGGGAAGATGGGAATACTCACCTTTCATATCAGAATGAAATATCATGCCTCTTTGCTGTATTGCTTTTAAAGCTTCACCTCTTGCAATACAACTTACATCTTTCCCTGCCAACGTCAGAAATGCAGCAATACTGCCTCCTACACCCCCGGTGCCTACAACAAGATATTTTAAATGTTTCATCTCAGGTTAATTTATCATTTTAACTTCCGGTTCATAATCGAAATATTATTTCCGTAAATTAGGAGGAAGGAAATATTGCCCTTTCTTAGCAGTTTCCTTACCATATCCCACAGCATGACGCGGACAACTGTGATAGCACGCAAGACAAGAACAGCAATCCGGACCCCATTGTGGATGTCTTGAATCGTCAAGCACAATATTCTTCTGTGGACAGTTCTTCACACAGATGCCGCATCCCACACAAGCATCCGTACTGTGCCATTTCTTCGGGAAAACGCCCCAACGTTTAAATAAGGGATATACCAATCCTGTCTTCAGACGTGGCATACTACCTCTTACCACATCCACACATTTCCTATGCGCTTTTATACCCTCCCCAATCTCTCTAATCCTACTGGGGGCATCTTTCAGTTTTCGCTGCTCCACCTCTTTGCTATCCACATTGAAACCGGGCAGGAGCACATAATTATTAGGCATAATCACACTCCAGATCGATTCCGGTGTCACTCCAACCTTTTTCAATATCTTCTTGATCATTTCCGGTGCCATAGCCACCTCATCGCCACAGGTCATAACTATCCACACCGGCAACTGCTCCACATTAACACGCTGCCAGAAAGAAGCAGGCAATTGAAGTATGAACTGCTTCACATTTGGAGGCACACCCCATGAATAAACCGGAAAGACGAAGCCCATGGATTCTCCTTCCGGATCCATCGGAGAATTGGCATTCATAACGTAAGGCATCTCAAGCAACTGTTTTGCAAGTTGCCGTGCTACATATTCCGAATTGCCTGTACCCGTAAAATAATATATCATAATTTATACTGCCGTAAATATTTTAAATATCAACTCTTTCAGGAGGGCATATTCGTTTTGGGTTGATCCTATACCCTTGCTCTGGCAATCATACTCCCTGATAGCATGTACGGCAGCAAGAGCCTGGCGTGCATTATACCTTTGGATTCCGTCGTGATAATCACTGAGAGCATATTTGTTTTTCAACTCCAACAAGGCAAGTAAAGTAGCCTCGCTCTTGTCGCGGCTCACAGTGGCTATAAAGAGTTTGGAAAAGAAACCGAATAAAGTCGACACAATCACTATGGCAGGATTCTGCTTGGGATTCTTAGAGAAATGGTCTACTATCAGCATCGCTTTCGGATAGTCCTTACGAGCAAGGGCCTTTACAAGTTCAAAGGTGTTGAAATCTTTAGAGATTCCTATATTCCTTTCTATCAACTCAGCTGATATGCGCTTCACATCTTGATCGGCGGCAATCATCAACTTATCAATCTCTCCGAAAAGTTTACTCAAAGGATTGCCGATATAATCAGCTAATAGACTCACCGCCTTATCATCGATGCCCCACCCCTTGCTTTGGCAATATTCCACTATCGGACCGGAGAGTTGATAGTCACGCAGCCGCTCGCTTACAAAAACCACACAGTCGGAATTCTTGGCTTTCTTCATAAGCGACGAAGTGCCGGACAAGGTGTCGCCCTTATACACCACCACTAAAACAGTGGTAGGATTCGGACGTGCTACATAAGATGAAAGTTTGTCAAGCTGCTCCTTAGCGCGGCTCAATGTTTGGGCTTCCTTCAACAACACTATCTGACGTTCTGCCATGACAGGATACTGCTGCGCACTGGCTATTACCTTGCCCATCTCTGCATCGGCACCGTAATAGGTGATTGCATTGAAATCCTTGTCAGCCTCATCCACCACACTGTTTTCAAGAGCTTTGGTAATCTGGTCGAGATAATACGGCTCATCCCCCATAAGGATATAGACCGGCGAAAACTGCCTTTTCTTAATTGCCGTCATAACTTCCCGAAATGATGGACCACCCGATTTCTTCGCCATTATCTTTTCGTTTTAAAGAAATAGTTTCTGAATCCCCAAAGGAACAGTGTAGTGGCTATGCAGCTTCCCACAGCAGCCATAGGGAACGCATTGCCTACCGCCACACCGAAACTGTCAATACCATTGTCTACCTTACCTCCTGACATCCACATCGTGATTACCACTATCGAATTATTCAGGATGTGGGCAAATATAGCAGGCCAAAGGCTTCCGCTCCACACCAGCAGATAGCCGAAGAAGGCTCCCATAAGTACTCTCGGCACGAAACCGAAGAACTGAAAGTGCATAGCACTGAATATCAAGGCAGTTCCCCAAACGGCAATCCACTTCCTCGCGTGACCGTCAACGAAAATGTTTTGCAGACCGCCTCTGAAAAATATTTCCTCGGAAAAACCGGTAAGCAGACCCACCACTGCTAAGGTAGCAAGAAACTCCCAAATGGTATGCATATCCATCATCTTGTCAGCCACACTGCTGTTGGCTTCCTCCAACTCACGCAAGGTAGTCTCAAACTCGGCTGCGAACGCCGGAAAATGTATGCTTTCATTCCAGGCGATTATCTGGTTCATCGCCGGCAAAGCCAAACAATACACTATCATTACCCCCACAAACGGCTTCCAACCCGGATTCTTGGTAACACACAAGAAATTCCAGGGACGGCTTGTAGAAAACCGAGCTGTAAACCACGCTGGCACACAGAATGCCACTATGCACTGCACCACCGAACTTAATAAGAATGAGGTGCGTAAGGATATACCGGGAATCAACCCGATTGCGGCTCCTATTCCTCCTGCAATCAGAAGGAAGAAGAAAAACAGGGTAAACAAGACCACCAACCTCATAGCGGTGGACTGTCTATAGGGCGACAATGGCTCCATCAGTCAAAACGTTTACGGGTGAATACGAAATCTCGTCCTAAATATTTCTCTCTAACTACCGGATTGGCTGCAAGCTCCTCACTTGTGCCTTGAAATAATATCTTACCTTCAAAAAGGAGATAGGCACGGTCGGTGATACGAAGAGTCTCATTGGCATTATGGTCAGTGATCAGGATACCTATATTCTTCTCCTTTAATTTATACACTACCTCTTGAATGTCTGCCACAGCTATAGGGTCAACTCCGGCAAACGGCTCATCAAGCATAATGAACTTCGGATTGATTGCAAGGCACCGCGCTATCTCTGTTCTTCGTCGCTCTCCACCGCTTAACTGGTCGCCGAGATTCTTCCTAACCTTCTGAAGACGAAACTCGGCTATCAGACTTTCAAGTTTCTCTTTTTGATATTCCGGTGTGGTCGGGGTCATCTCCAGCACAGCGCGGATATTATTCTCCACACTCAATTTGCGGAACACCGACGCTTCCTGAGCAAGATAACCTATGCCGAGCTGCGCACGTTTGTATACGGGATAACCTGTGATATCCTTATCATCAAGAAAAATCTTCCCTGAATTCGGGGAAATCAATCCGGTGGTCATATAGAAGGTGGTGGTCTTTCCGGCACCGTTAGGACCCAAAAGACCCACAATCTCACCTTGTGTAACATCTATGGACACGTGATTAGCCACCGTGCGTTTCCCATAACGCTTCACAAGGTTATCGGTGCGAAGCACACCCTTCTCAGGAATCACCACGTCAGACACTTCCTCCACTCTATCACCATCAATATCGGCAGTAAGGGTAGTTTTAATATACTCCTGACGCATATCCGGCTCAACGGCATGCTCCATCTCCTTGACGGCCTCTTGCTCCTCAAGTGTCAGCTTCTTCTCTTTTTTATGTATGAAAGGGAAAATCTTCATAAATCATGTTTGGGTTGATTACGACCACCGGTAAGAAGCGATCTGATATAGTCGGTGAGCAGCTTCACGGCAACCTTGTTATTGCCACCCTGAGGCACAATAAGATCGGCATATCTCTTCGACGGCTCAATGTAAAGCTCATGCATAGGCTTAAGGGTTTCCTGGTAACGATCTATCACCATCTGCGGTGTGCGTCCACGTTCTATGCAATCTCTCTTGATTACTCTTATCAGTCGCTCATCGGCATCGGCATCAACAAAGACCTTCACATCCATCATATCACGCAGATGCTTATCGGTCAATACAAGAATACCCTCCACCACAACCACCTCACGCGGTTTCAAGGTCACCGTCTCCTTCATGCGTGAACAGGTGAGAAAATCATAAGTAGGCATTTCTACCGTTTTTCCCTCTTTCAATGCCTGAAGCTGGCTGCAAAGCAGCGACCACTCTATCGAGGCAGGCTCATCGTAGTTCATCTTGAGACGCTCTTCCAACGGAATGTGAGCATTGTTTTTATAATAGCAGTCTTGAGGCATCACCGCCACTTCATCTTTCGGAAGCGACTCGATGATTCTTCTCACCACTGTTGTCTTACCGGATCCTGTGCCTCCGGCTATACCGATCACCAACATTGTTCTTTCAGTTTTTCTTCTGGTTAATATCCCGACTTTAACGACGGGAAGTCATAGTGAAAGGCAAAATTACGAAAAAATCCCATATATTCAAATTTTAACTGCTCCTCAATCCCGATAATTGTTCGTTATTTCGGATTTACATCAATGAAATTCGGATTTAAAGGACATAAAGAGGTTGAAATAACGATTTTTTTGTAATTTTGCACAGTATTATGTTATATCTACGAAGTCATTTGCCTGTCGTGCAAATCTGCCGGCTGCAACCGACGGAGTGTTTCCGTATAAAAAATATTATATGCAATGATAGTATCCTCTATTGCTTCTTTCGGACGCTACTGCCTTTTCTTAGGGCAAGTGTTTCGGCTTCCCGATAAGGGAAAAGTGTTTTTTCAGCGGCTTGTGTTTGAGATCAGCAAACTCGGTGTTGACTCTATTCCGCTTGTAATAATAATCTCGCTCTTTATCGGCGCTGTCATCACCATACAGATGACCATCAATATCGTGTCGCCGCTTATTCCATCCTACTCCACCGGCCTCGCCACCCGTGAAATCCTGCTCCTGGAATTTTCATCCTCGATGATGTGCCTTATTTTGGCAGGTAAGGTAGGCAGTAACATTGCTTCCGAGATAGGCACAATGAGAGTGACCGAACAGATTGATGCCCTCGACATTATGGGCATCAACTCAGCCAACTTCATCGTGCTCCCGAAGATTATCGGTTTCGTGCTCTTTGTGCCTGTGCTTTGTGTGCTCTCTATGTTTACAGGTCTTGTAGGCGGTTGGTTTATAGCACAGTTCACCTCGATGCTTACTGTTGAGAATTATGTATTCGGCATACAGTCGTTCTTCAATGAATGGTATGTCTGGTATGGCATCATTAAGACCATAGTCTTCGCCTTTATTATATCGACAGTGGCAGCCTATTATGGCTACTATGTAAAGGGTGGCGCCCTTGAAGTAGGTCAGGCAAGTACAAAGGCAGTGGTGTCAAGCTCCATCCTTATCCTCCTTGCCGACGTGATTCTCACAAAACTTCTCCTCCAGTAAATTCACTGTTATGATTGAAGCTAAAAACGTATCAAAATGGTTCGACGGACAGAGAGTGCTATACGACATCTCTGCCACATTTGAGACCGGAAAAACCAATCTCATCATCGGACAGAGCGGCTCCGGCAAGACCGTGTTTATGAAGTGCCTTATCGGGCTGCTCACACCCGAGGAGGGGGTAATCCTTTACGACGGGCGTAAATTTCGTTCTATGAATACGGAGGAGAAACGTAAGCTCCGCACTGAAATCGGTATGCTTTTCCAAGGTTCCGCACTCTTCGATAACGAGACCGTGCTTGGCAACGTGATGTTTCCGCTTAAGATGTTCAGCAAAATGAGCCGGGAGGAGCAGCTTGAAAGAGCCCACTTCTGTATCAAGCGTGTGGGTCTAACTAATGCCGATGAAAAGTATCCGTCAGAAATATCCGGCGGTATGCAGAAACGTGTGGCGATTGCACGTGCCATTGCGCTCAATCCTAAATACCTCTTCTGCGACGAGCCTAACTCCGGTCTTGACCCCCGCACCTCTATCTTGATTGATGAACTATTGAGCGACATCACCCACGAATACGGCATCACCACCATTATCAATACTCACGATATGAACTCTGTGCTCGGAATAGGTGAACACATTGTCTTTATCAACAAGGGACATTGCGACTGGACAGGCTCTGACCGTAACATTTTCAGAAGCACGAATAAAGACCTCAACGACTTCGTATTCGCATCGAAACTCTTCAAGGAGGTGAAACTCTTCCTTGAAAGGGAGTATGAGGCTCAAAAAGACTAATTTCTGTTTCCCTAAACAGTTTTAGCGTTTTCTCCAAGCAATTTCAAAAACTCAGAGCTAAGGTCGCTCTTTACTTTTGCAATATCCAAATCCCTGCCGGTTTCGACACTCATAGAGGTTACACCTTTGTCGATAAACCCGCAGGGATTTATCATACTGAAACCTCTAAGATCGGTGTTGACATTGAGTGCCAAGCCGTGCATTGTGCAGAAACGACTGCATTTCACCCCCAAGGCACATATCTTGCGTTCTCGCGAAGTCCCTTTCTCAATCCAAACTCCGGAAGCACCATCTACCCTCTCTCCTATTATTCCATATTTAGCGATGGTTCGTATAACAGCTTCCTCAAGCAAATTTACATAATTCTTCACTCCAAGACTATGCCTTTCGAGGTCAAGAATAGGATACATCACAATCTGCCCCGGTCCGTGGAATGTTATGTCACCTCCGCGCTCTATTCGTCTGCACTCCACGCCTCTCTTTGCCAACTCCTCATCTGAAAGGAGCAAATTCGATGTCT
>CAMWIF010000074.1 GCA_947174225.1 uncultured Porphyromonadaceae bacterium
GCGACATAGTTTGACTGAGTAGCCAATTTTAGCGTCGCCAGTTTGCGAGCATTAAGAAGTCGCTGCCGCTTGGACTCCTGAATATTGGTAATGTGGTTCTTTTTGTACTCTTGAATGTACCATTCAGTGTAGCGCTCTTTAAGAGCCGTCATGCGCTGACGCGATGCTGCAATTTTTGAAGCCTCATTGGGAGAAATCCCTTCAAATTCACGGATTGCTGCATCAATCTCAGCAACAAAGGCATCGTCATAGATGTATTGACGGGCTTGCTCCAAATAAGAAATTATCGGTGAGAACTCGTTGACGATGGCTTGTGCATTCTTGATGACATCAAGGTCAGAGAGATGCGAGAAGGCTTCGCGGAGTTGGTCAGCAGTGAAGGGGAAATTTTTTAACTTAGGAACCGTGTTGAAGGATGCCATACGGTCGGCAATACCTTTCATACGGTCGAGATGGGTGCGCAGTGTGATGGATTCTGATTTTGAAATCAGTTCAATGCCTTGGAAGTGGATGCCGCCTGAAATATCATGTAAGGCACGAGCGCACTTCTCAGCTACCTGTCGAGCGTCGCTAAGCAAGCGAGACAAGGCACCCGATTCAATGTCGGGAATTTGTGCAGAAAGATCAACACCGGAAATGCCGAGTGAGAGTTCACGCATAGCAGCGAAATCTATACCGCGAGGACGGCGAATGCAGTTGAAAGAGAAGTAATCTTCCTTTGCACAGTTGACAATCTCTCCGATGTTAGCAGCATTGATAATCTTCCCTGAGACATCAATCTCGATGTAACCGAGAGCCACCATTGCCGAGAGGACGAGATATTCAAAGTCAGCTTCAATTTGATAATCTTTTGAACGATAAGTTTGGGTTTTCTCCCAAAAGCACTCAAGAATTTCATCGCGGTTGATAACCTGATTCGGATCTTTCTTATCCAGCATGTCTTTTATGTTCTGGGCATAGATTGAGTGGTCAATAGAAAGGCGGCCCTCATGTAGTAATCCAAGTCCGTGAAGAATGGCTTCACCATTTGAGATGGACTGATTGGGATTGACAATTTTCTGTTTAGCCTGTTTGATGTGAGTGTCGAAGTTGCCTTGAGATCCAAATGTCAGAGGCTGACGCAGGGCAGTAAACTTCGGATAGTTGGGGCGGGTGGTGTTGAAATGATCTTCGAGTAAGAACGAAGTAATTTTGCTGACAACCATTTCTTTTGACGGTCCATTGAAAAGTTCGGGTGAAAGCGTCTGCTTCTCGTCGCGATAATAAATCTCCATGTTCTCCTTGAACTCAGTATTGAACAACTGCTTGAGTTTATTCTTATACTGGTTTATAAAATTATCGTAAAAACGCTTCTGCGAACTATCAACTGACGCCTTCAGAGATTCGGCAGCGGCATAGAGGGCGATGTAGTCTTTCATCTCCTGACTTATATTGTCGAAAACGAAGTACACGCTGTCTTCTTCATTGCCTCGTTTCTTTGCTGACTCGGTAAAGATAGGCATGAAGTAGATATAGAAGTGTTGATGCGGGTGGGTGGTACTACGCTCGTTGGGGTTACCCATGAAGATATAGCCGTCAATCATCGTTTTGTGAGAAATCCAGTCGATACGGTGTGCCCAAATTGGGAAGCCGAGTCGGTACTGGTCAATCTCGATAGGCAGGAACTCGACAAGGAAGTTGAAGAAGAATTGGTCTTTAACCCCTGGGGTCATTTGCACAGCATAGTCCTTGATCTTCTGTTCGTAGTTTATTCCACCAACTATGCGAAGATGATACTCCTGATTAAATTCGTTCTTCTCGAAGTATTGTCCGACGGTAGCCAAGACTATCTTATTTGCTGTATTGTCAATTACGTCCTGAAGTATTTCGCGGTCGAAGCAAGTTGCATCGAGCCAGCACAGATCATCGACGAGGGTTTCGGCAGTGACACCATTGGTGGCACTGAGCGAAGATTGAAGAATCTTGACGGCACAAGCATTGGCGATGCGATGAGCTAGAGAATTCTTCTTGGCTTGCACTCCCACAAAGTTGTCATCAATCTTTTGGGAGACGATAGACATAATCTCGTTGATGCGATGCACGTCCGGGTCAGTTTGCATCTTTGGTGCGGTAAGGTCTATCCAATAGCTATCGTAAGAAATTAGACCGGGACATGTGCTTGGTACGTCTTCTCCTTTGAGGTTCTCGAATTTCGACGATAGCGTTTTAAGGATTTCACGCTGTCCGTTCTTGACTTGTACCAACTGGAAGTTATCGAAGAAGGCAGGGTGAACGGGAAACAGCTCGACGTATTCTTCAATGTTTGTGTGCAGATCATTGAAGAATTGTGTGAACTGCGAGAGGTGGTTTCTTATCCACGCTTTCTGCTTGTCGGTCTTGCGGAGCAAGCGCTGTTCGGTAACGAACTTAACCTCTTGCTTGGTGATAATGATTTCTTTATACCTGTCGTTAGCATGGTTAAGCATATCTGCGGCAAACTGAAACTCAGGAACAGTATATATTGCCTCTTGAACACCAAATACCATTCTGAATTTAGAATGGTCGGAGACTTGCCCGAGGGCTTGGAGAACTGCAAGGTCGCGGTTCAGTTTGTCGGACGCGCTTCTGCCTTTGAGATAAGAAAGCATCTCATCAATAACGAGAAGAAAGCCCTTGTCGGGAAACTTATCCTCGTAGTGAGCCATCATGCGAGACAACTGTACGGCATATGGTTCAAGCGGGTAAGCGTCAGTAATTGAGTAATTAATACCGACAGAGCGTAAATATTTGTCAATTTGATAACAAACAATCGACCAAAGTTCTTGACTATTGCCAAGCTCAAATCGGAGCACGTTGTATTTACCGGCAATCTTAGCGAGATTTTCACGTGCCTTATCATTGCTGAGGAGAGAAAGGTAATCCGGATTCTCGGCAATGAGTGTGAAAAGCGACATGAGGTGAGATTTACCGGTACCATAGTTGCCAACAATCTGTAAGCCGAAAGTATCTGCCGTAGTTGTATAATCGAGATTTGAGCAGATAAACGGGATGATGGTGTCTTCGTATTCTTTTGAGAAAACGAATGTTCTTACCAAAGACTCTTGGTAAGAAATATCATCCAGTCGGTCGAATTTTACGACCTCTGTTATTGGTTCAAAATGTAAAAGTTCGCTATATTTCATGTGCGGTGAGGTTAATATAGCATATGGTTTACTGGAGTATATATGAATGGAGATTTCCAATAGGGAATGTTGTAGCAAAATGCTTACCGACAAGATAAAAATTCTCATTGTCAGCTTGACCACAGTTTACTAAAATCAGAGTGTTCGATTTGGAATGAGAATCAAAAATCGAGACGAGATTTAGCTTTAATTCTGGTTCAAACAAAATTCCCCAATTTTCAAGGGCAATATAATCCCCTATAATCGGGTCTTTCTTGATTGCCCGTCGAAGAATTGCGTTCAAGCAATCTTCGGTAATCATCGGTAGATGTGGAGAGTATAAATCGGCTTTAATACCTTTTGAAAGCTCATAACCAACATCTATAGATTTAAGATGTTGGTCAGGATTCGGAGCAAAGATTAGTTTGTTCCGTGGGTTGTAAGTAAGGTATTGAGCAATTCGTTCTCTCATAAAAAACATCTATGTAGCATCTGAAGACTGACCAAAGCCCGCAACTACAAAGATGTTCTTAAAGGTTTTTTCGGCTTTTACCGTATGTCTTTGTTCTTTACTGATCGATCATTCCTCAGATAAACGTTACTTTCCTAAATACAAAATTACAAAGAAAAATCGGATTTGGCAAGAGCTTGCGCACGTAAATGAATGCTTTGAACGAAAGTTACGTGGGATTTATCTGTTATAGAGCAGACTGCAATTATTAGGCTACATAGAGATGTTTCTGCCCGTCAAATGAGTAGAGGCGGATGAGGAAGGTTTCTTCCTTACTAATTGGTACCTTAAATAATTCGATCAAAGTCTGCAAAGCATATACGAGTGTAATTTATTTATATGGGCGATGAAAATATAATAGATGAAAATATAATATGAGTAAAACATATGTTCCGATGAGGATTGTGTGGAAAGTTTTGTTTAATTTTGTAACTTGATTAGACATGTCTCTATGTTATGACCCTATCTGAGGGTGTTAACGCAGTCGCAAAATTAAGGCTGAAATTGTTAGAATGTATGAGAAGTGTCTTTAAAATAAGACATAAAAAATAGCTTTGGAAGCAAAGTATGAGAATAGATTTTGGAAGTAAGAAATCCTAAAGTAATGGGTTTTGAAGTATCGAATAGTTAAAAGTATTGTGTTATGGAAGTGAAATCGCATTTTGCACATGTCAATTTCAATGTTACGGATCTTGACAGGAGTATTAAGTTTTATAAGGAGGCGTTGGGTCTTGAGAAGGTGGGTGAGGTAAACCATCCTAACGGGGATTTTAAGTTGGTGTACCTTTCGCGTCCGGGTGAGAGTTTCCAGCTGGAGCTTACTTGGCTGCGTGACCATCCACAGCCTTATGAGCTGGGGGAGAATGAGAGCCATCTTGCTGTGAGAGTGGAGGGAGATTATGATGCTATCAGGGAGTATCACCGTCAGATGGGGTGTATCTGCTTTGAGAATGAGAGTATGGGGCTTTACTTCATTCACGATCCGGATGATTATTGGATCGAAATTCTTAGACATAAGGATTGAATCGTTGGGATAAAGCATGATACCATTCTCCAGTCTGGAATAATCTCAAAAGAATTCAAATGATTTTTAATTGAAGGAAATGGATGACGGTTTCAACCAATGGAGGGGTTGAATTGTTAAAATAATGGAACGTGAAAAAAAGAGCACGTTTCCAGATGTAAGATTCTACACAAGATGCAAGATTCTACATCTACGTCTTAAACTGTATACAACCCAAATTCAACGCATATGAATTTTAATAACTTCACAATCAAATCGCAGGAAGTGGTGCAGAAGGCCATCGAGCTGACGCGACAGAACGGTCAGCAGCAGATTGAGCCGGTCCACATTCTTAAAGCCCTTATTTCGGAGAGCGAGACGATTGTCAATTTTGTATTCCAGAAGCTCGGTGCAAACCTGAACGCTGTGAATATGGCAATTGATAAGGATATTCAGAGCCTTCCGAAAGTGTCAGGAGGCGAGGTTTTCCTTAGCCGTGAATCTAATGAGGCCCTTCAGAAAGCCATTGACTTCTCAAAGTCGATGGGCGATGAGTATGTCTCTGTAGAGGCTATGCTGATGGGTATTCTCAAAACAAGGTGCAAAGCTTCGCAGATCCTGAAAGACGCCGGAGTGACCGAAGATGGTCTGAAGGCTGCAATAAATGAACTTCGTAAAGGTAATAAGGTGACACAACAGAGTGCTGAGGAGAGCTATCAGGCTCTTAGCAAGTATGCTATTAACCTTAATGACCGTGCCCGCAACGGCAAGCTTGATCCGGTGATCGGACGTGACGAGGAGATTCGCCGTGTGCTCCAGATCCTTTCCCGTAGAACAAAGAACAACCCGATGCTGGTAGGTGAGCCGGGTACCGGTAAGACCGCTATCGCTGAGGGTTTGGCTCACCGAATTGTACGTGGTGACGTGCCTGAGAACCTTAAATCGAAACAGATCTATTCTCTCGATATGGGTGCGCTCGTGGCAGGTGCCAAATATAAAGGTGAGTTTGAGGAGCGTCTGAAAGCCATCGTAAATGAGGTTACTCAGAGCGACGGTGAGATTATCCTCTTCATCGATGAGATTCACACTCTCGTTGGTGCAGGTAAAGGTGAGGGTGCTATGGATGCCGCCAATATCTTGAAGCCGGCTTTGGCTCGTGGCGAATTGCGCTCAATCGGTGCCACAACCCTTGACGAGTATCAGAAATATTTTGAAAAAGATAAGGCTCTCGAACGTCGTTTCCAGAAAGTAATGGTAGACGAGCCGGATGAGATGTCAGCAATTTCTATCCTTCGTGGCTTGAAGGAGCGTTATGAAAACCACCATAAGGTGCGCATTATGGATGAGGCTATCATCGCAGCCGTCCAGCTGAGTGTGCGCTATATTACTGACCGTTTCTTGCCTGACAAGGCAATCGACCTTATTGATGAGGCAGCTTCAAAACTGCGTCTTGAGATGGACTCCATGCCTCAGGCTCTTGATGAGGCACAGCGTAAGATTGCCCAGCTTGAGATTGAGCGTGAGGCTCTTAAACGTGAAGGCAACGAATACAAGATCAAGCAGATTGACGAAGATCTTGCCAACCTGCGTGACACTGAGAAGAGCCTGAAGGCTAAGTGGCAGGCAGAGAAGAACGAGATTAACAAGATCCAGCAGAACAAGATTGACATTGAGCATCTCAAACACGAGGCTGAGATGGCAAGACGTGAAGGTGACTATGCCAAGGTTGCTGAGATCGAATACTCCAAGATCAAACAGAAGGAAGACGAGAATAAGGCTACTCAGGAGAAACTCCGTCAGCTTCAGGGCGAAGGTGCCATGATTAAGGAGGAGGTTGACGCTGAGGATATAGCTGAGGTGGTAAGCCGCTGGACCGGTATACCTGTGAAGAAGATGGCTCAGAGCGAGAAGGAGAAACTTCTCCACCTCGAAGAGGAACTTCACAAACGTGTTGTTGGTCAGGATGCAGCCATCAAGGCAGTCAGCGACGCAGTGCGCCGTTCACGTGCCGGTCTTAACGACCCGCGTCGTCCTCTCGGTTCATTCATCTTCCTCGGTACAACCGGTGTAGGTAAGACTGAGCTTGCAAAGGCTTTGGCAGAATACCTCTTCGACGATGAGGATATGATGACCCGTATCGATATGTCGGAGTATATGGAGAAACACTCTGTATCTCGACTCGTCGGAGCGCCTCCGGGATATGTCGGTTATGAAGAGGGTGGTCAGCTCACAGAGGCAGTGCGTCGTAAACCTTACAGCGTAGTGCTCTTCGATGAGATTGAGAAAGCCAACCCGGATGTGTTCAACATCCTTCTTCAGGTGCTCGACGATGGTCGTCTTACCGATAACAAGGGTCGATTCATCAACTTCAAGAACACCATCATCATTATGACCTCTAACGAAGGCTCACCGATAATCCGCGAGAACTTCAAGGACATCGACTCTAAGACTGAGCTTGAGCGTGAGGCTGTGATAAGCAAGACAAAGGAGGACGTTATCGACTTGCTGAAGATGAAGATCCGTCCGGAGTTCCTTAACCGTATCGACGAGATCGTAATGTTTACTCCTCTTAATAAGAAGGAGATTCAGGAGATTGTTGACATCCAGGTTAAGAGCGTACAGAAGATGCTTGCATCTAACGGCGTTTCACTCCAGATCACCAAGCCGGCACTTGAGCTTCTTGCTGAAGACGGCTATGATCCTGAATTCGGTGCCCGTCCTGTGAAGAGAACCATCCAGCGTATGGTGCTCAACCAGCTGTCGAAAGACATTCTGGCACAGAAGGTTGATCGTGATCATCCTATCATTATCGACCGTGAGGGTGACGAACTGGTATTCAAGAACTAAGGGAACATATCCTAAAGAAGTTAAAATTTCTTGAATAAACAGTAGAAAATACATAAAATAAGCTTTATATCAATAGAGGTGGGGTTAAAAAAACGCCACCTCTATTTTTGTATTTATCATTTAAAATTTATGTTAAAATCCGCATAAAATAAGGCTTGGTGAACAATAATATGTTTTATAACACGTTTTAATAACATAAGATACTTGAAGAATGGCTCTTTTCCCGTAGCCTTTTCAAGTTAAACGTGACAATTTCCGGAGTCGAGACAACTCCTTTTCGTGACAGCCATAAGTAAAATTTAATACCGTCTGCGTGACACAACATTCGATAGAATGTAGAAAGACGGCGATTGTAAAAACGAAAACATACGATTGTGAAAACTAAGAAATTATTTTTATCATTGATATTATCAGTTTCAGTAGCCGCATTTCTCTCATCCTCATTGCCTAACGGCAGCCATAGCCTCGCGATAGGGGAGGAGGCACCGACACTTTCTCTCGCGTCAGCAACTCATTCTCTTGATTCGCTCAAGGGGCAATATTATGTGGTAAACTTCTGGTCGGCATCCGACGCGCAATCACGTATCAATAACCGTAACCTTGCCATGAATAAAAAGGTAAACGGGCGAGACGTGAAGGTGGTGAGCATTAATATCGACTCCGACAAGGAGCTGGCTCGTGAGATTGTCAAGGCGGATAAGATTGGAGATGATGTTATATCATTGTCGGGAAGTGATGTTTCATCCGACGTACTCAATGACTATCAGGTCAAATCAGGATGCCGTACATTCCTGATTGATCCATATGGAAATCTTGAATCCATACTGTAAGAAGTCAGAGATGTAAAATTTATAGGATACTTAACAGGTTCATAAGATAATGGAAGGCGTGTTTTCGCTCTGCAACAGAGTGACGACACGGCTTTTCATTTCATAATGGTTGGAAAGATTAAAAAAAATCCATATCTTTGTAAGCAGTTTAGCCATTCCGATTGTTTTATAATCGTAAAGGATGGCGGAAGTATGGAATAGGGCTCTCTCCCGGATAGGAATAAAAAGTTATTAACCCTTTATAACGAAGTATCATGAGCAAACCTTATGTATTAGGTGTCGATATAGGTGGCACCAACACTGTATTCGGAATTGTTGATGCACGTGGTCATGTAATCGCGAGCGACTCAATAAAGACCCGTAAGCATGCGAATTTCGACGATTATGTAGAGGAACTCCACACAGGAGTGATGCGTCTTCTCAAAGCCAACGATGCCGAGGATAAAATCTATGGCATTGGTATAGGTGCCCCTAACGGCAACTATTACACGGGAGAGATCCAGAATCCGCCAAACCTTCCCTGGGGTCCGATTATTCCCTTGGCTGAGAAGGTGAGCAAAGCTTTCGGCGGCATACCTGTAGGTGTGACCAACGACGCAAATGCCGCTGCCTTGGGTGAGATGACCTATGGCGCTGCGCGTGGTATGAAAGACTTCATTATGATTACGCTCGGCACAGGTGTCGGTAGTGGTATTGTAGTCAATGGTCAGTTGGTATACGGTCACGACGGATTTGCTGGTGAGCTTGGTCACTTGATCGTAAAACGTAACAACGGACGTGTTTGCGGTTGCGGTCGTACAGGTTGTCTTGAGGCATATTGCAGCGCTACCGGTGTAGCACGTACTGCTCGTGAATTCCTTGAGGTACGTACAGAGCCTTCCACACTACGTAACATTCCTATAGAGGATATTACCTCAAAAGATGTATACGATGCCGCAGTTGCAGGCGACCAGCTTGCCAAGGATATATTTGATTATACCGGCACAATCTTAGGTCAGGCATTTGCTGATATGGTTGCCTTCTCAAGCCCGCAGGCGATTATTCTGTTCGGTGGTCTTGCAAAGAGCGGTGATCTGCTTATGCGTCCTCTTAAGGAGGCTTTCGAAAAGAATGTGCTTCCTATCTTCAAGGGTAAGACTAAGATTATTCTTTCCGAGCTTAAAGAGAGTGATGCCGCTGTGCTCGGTGCCTCAGCTCTTGGCTGGGAAGCTAAATATCGTGCCGACAGTCCTGCTGCCACTGCAGTTGCCAATGGCAGTGCAGTTGTTGTGGCGGCAGAAGAGGATAAGAAGTAAGATGCTATTGCAAACTCAGTTTTATTGAATATAAGAAACTCAGTTT
>CAMWIF010000075.1 GCA_947174225.1 uncultured Porphyromonadaceae bacterium
TCCGTTATCCTTATAAGGACGAAAAAAAGAAACGCAGGTGTCTATGCCAATGTCAGCGGTACGAGGACGGCTGCCGACGTGATGTCGGAATCAGTGAAAGGGGGAGTGGGCTATCAGATGGAAAACGGACTGAATTTTTTCGGAGATTTCTTATTCGACGACAGTCGCTTCACACAGAAAAGGGAGTATCACGAATCGGCTTCTGTATTCGCTGGGAGCAAAGAATTCAAAAGTATGACTAATGCTAATGTATTCAACCATACTTTCCGGCTTATGGCATCCAGAGGAGTTAATTACGACTTCAGGAAACATTCTATGGGTGTAAAATATACCTTCACACGCACTCCTTCAATGCGTTTCAGAGATAAACTTGTTACGCAAACCAACCTATCTTCGGCAGAGGAAATCTCGTCGATAAGCAGCATATTTTCTCAAAGTGGCAGACACTATCTCAACTACTATGCTTATTTTACATTGCCTAAGACAGTCAACCTCCGTGTGGATTTCGATTATGTGAAGAATAATGGTCACTCTGATAATAGTGCTGATGAGGAGCAGACGGAGGTCAGGATAAATAATGTGGGTTCTACCGTTTCTACTCTTTATGCCTCCAAGATAGAATTGGAAAAGAGTTGGGACAAGTTTAATATTTCGGGAGGCGGTGATTACACCTACACAAAGAATTGCCAGAAGTTTACGAGTTCGGCGACAGGTGATGCCGCCCACATCCTGAATCCCGCCACGGATGATGTGAAGCAGAATCTATACTCAGGGTTCTTTTCATTCGACTGGAAAGTATCCGACAAATGGCAGGTGTATGGCGGATTGAGATATGACGGCACGCGCACGAAATACATAAGAAACGGCAAATATGAGAAGGCTTTGTCGAAGAATTATGATGATTTCCTTCCCAATATCGGTGTACGCTATCAGTCGCCGGTTACATTGGGTATCTACTATAAAGAGAGTGTCTACCGTCCCTCTTATTCGAGTCTTGACAACAATTATACTTACGTCACACCTACCCATTGGGAAACGGGTAATCCGGCACTGCAAAAGATGAAGTCATATGAGCTTGGATTGAATCTTTATTACAAGAAATTTATGTTTCAGGCAGAGGGAACCCATTATATCAGAAAGATTGGCTTATCCTGTTACTATGACCCTTCAATCAACGCCTCGGTGTCTGAGACAGTGAATCTCCCTCACTATAATATGCTACAGATAGTGGGTGTGCAGCGACTCGACGTGAAGCTATGGCATCCTACACTGCAAGGTGTGTTGGTATTTCAAGATTTGAACTATGGTAGTCCTAAGCGTTCATATAAGACTCCTTATTACCAGCTATCACTCAATAACCGCTTCGATCTTCCTCACAGCTTCTATGCCTATCTCTCCTTTTTCCTGCGTGGTGACGGAAATATAGAGACCCAATATTGTGGCGCTTCTTGGCAGACAGCCATAACTGTCAGTAGAAGTTATAAGGACTGGAATTTTACTTTGTCAGCCAATGACATCTTAGGTACGTGGAAGCAGAAAGTCAGCACATTCACCAATAACGTGTATTACTCATATATGCTGAAAGGAGCTTCACAGTACATATCTCTTTCTGTGCGCTACCAATTTCAATCGGCAAAACGCCAATACAAAGGGAAGAGCGTAAGAGACGACGAGCTGAACCGACTGGAATGATAGAGATCAATATACACAGTACAGCTTTTTTCCGATGATAATTCCGCTTTTTCCCGAAGTTTTGATTAATTTTGCACTTTGAATGCCGTAAAAGGCTTTTTATTAAAAATCAAAGTAATTTATCAAACCATAAATCTGAAAACCGACCCCCAACATCATTGGAAGAGTCGCTAAGAGAACAACCCGTCAGAAATGGATAAGAACACCATCATCGGAATGCTCCTAATCATCGGAGTGCTATTCTGTTTCAACTGGTTCGGTCCGAAAAGAGCCCCGGTGGCTGATACGACCGAGACCGAAGATGTGTCGCCGCAGACAGCTGTGAGCACCACCCCCGATTACCTCTCCGCCACGGAGAAGGAATGGCTCGTAAAGAACATTATGGAGAACGGTGAGCCTGTAGTGCTTGCCGACAGCACTCACGCCACTCGTCTTCACGATGGTGCTATCGCCCTTACGGCTGCCGGAGATTCCGTTTTCGGCACAGTGACAGTCGATGGCAAGACTCTTAATTGGGCTGACATCACTAATGCCGACCTGAAGAAGATGTCTATTCAGGAGCAGCGCAAGGCTGTGGAGGCTGTGCGTACTGCATCGGTGGCTATGGGTAGATATGGTAAGTTTGCTCGCTTCCTCTCAGGCACAGACAGCATTATCCATCTTGAGAATGATGTCATAAAGCTTCAGCTCAGTTCTAAATCAGGCTCCATCACACGTGCCGAGTTGAAGAAGTATGACACTGAATATACTCCTGATGAAAGTGCAAAACGTAAGGAGAAAATTGTAATATTCGAGAACGGTTCCAACACATTTGATTTTCAGCTGCCTCTCCCAAATCTGGTAAACTCTGCCGATCTTTACTTTACCCCGCAGGTGCTCAATGATTCTACAGTGCGTATGGCGCTCCCCTTGGGCGATAACGCTTTCTGGGCTCTTGACTATACCCTGCCGCGTGGCGATAGCTACATTATCGGTATCAAGGTGACTCAGCAGAATCTTGACGGCGTAATCGAGAGCAACAATCGTAATCTCGGAATCAACTGGCATCAGGATCTCATTCGTCAGGAAAAGGGCAAGATGTTTGAGGAGCGTAACTCCGGACTCTATTATAAGTATGCCGGAGGTAGTGTGGAGCATCTTTCGGAGAGTAAGAATGACACTGAAGACCGTAAGGCTAAGATCAGATGGATTGGTTTCAAGAACCAGTTCTTCTCCTCCGTGCTCATAGCCGACCGTCCTTTCAATACTGCCGATTTCCAAAGCAAAGTACTCAAGAACGATCCTTGGCTCCTGAAGCGTTTCGACACTCAGGCTGTTGTAAACGATTATGACTGGAAAGCCGAGACACCCGCTCAATTCTCACTCTTCATTGGTCCGAACCTTTATCCCCTCCTCTCCTCACTCGACAAGAAGACAGTGTCGGATGAGAACCTCAATCTTACCAAACTCATTCCGCTTGGATGGTCGATATTCCGTTGGATAAATACAGGTGTTGTGATTCCTATCTTCACCTTCCTCGGCTCGTTTATCTCCAATTATGGCATCATTATTTTGATAATGACCATCTTCATTAAGCTTGTGCTCTTCCCACTTACTTATAAGAGCTACAAGAACCAGGCGAAGATGCGTGTGCTTGCTCCTGACATCAAGGCTATCAACGACAAATATCCCGGCACAGAGAATGCAATGATCCGCCAGCAGAAGACTATGGCTCTCTACAATCAGGCAGGTGCCAACCCTATGTCGGGCTGCTTGCCGATGCTTCTCCAGATGCCTATCCTCCTTGCGATGTTCTCCTTCTTCCCGTCGGCGATCGAGCTGAGAGGGGAGAGCTTCCTATGGGCGAAAGACCTTGCCGCTCCTGATGCTATAATCTCTTGGAGCGGTAATATTCCTTTGGTGACTGAGTATTTCGGCAACCATATCTCACTGTTCTGTCTGTTGATGACTGTCACCAATATACTCTACACCCGTATCAATATGCAGAATTCACCCGGACAGATGCCCGGTATGAAGTGGATGATGTATCTGATGCCTGTGTTCTTTATGATTTTCTTCAATAACTATGCTGCCGGTCTTTCCTATTACTATTTCCTTTCACTTCTTATAACCATTGCCCAGACCTATGCCTTCCGTTTCATCATCAAGGAAGACAGCGTGAGAAAGGCTATGGCAGAGAATGCCAAGAAGCCCAAGAAGAAGAGTGGCTTTATGGCACGTCTGGAGGAGATGCAGCGTCAGCAGCAGGCTATGATGCGCGAACAGCAGAAACAGCAGCAAAAGCGTAAGAGATGATACATATATGAAGGGCTTACGAACAATAAGGATAGTCTTGTCGCTTGTCTTTCTGGTGACAAGCGTGGCTTTCCTTGTGTTCGGACATTACGCCAGCCCGTTGGCACGGCTGTCGGAAAAACTTCAGATTATCCCTTCTATCTTAGCCACTACTATGGGGGTGACAATCGTATGGATTGTCATCTCCATTTTTTTAGGTCGTATCTATTGCTCCACGGTGTGTCCGATAGGGACGTTGCAGGATGTTGTGTTGAAATTCCGACGCAAGATACCACGTTTCAATCGTCCATTCTCTTATCAGCCTCCCCGACAGGTGCGCTATCATATACTGCTAATTTACCTGGTTTGCCTTGGAGTAGGGGTGGTGGCTGTGCCTTATTGGATAGAGCCGTGGAATATTATGCGTAACATCTCCTCAGTGTTTAACCCGGACGCTGTGGAGACCACTTGGATCACTTTGGGGATAGGCGTAGCGGCAGGTATGGCAGCCGGAATTGTCTCTGCGATACTGCTCGTGATATGTGCGCTATTCACGGGGCGCGGTTTCTGTACTGTGGTCTGTCCTATAGGCACGGCTTTAGGTGCGCTTCACGGTATTACTCTCTATCACATAGAGATTGATCCCGATAAGTGCATAAACTGTATGAAATGTGAGGAGGTATGCAAGTCACAATGTGTGAAAGTAGCCGGACGTGTCGTCGACAATTCTCGCTGTGTACGTTGCTTCGATTGCCTGAATGTGTGTCCGAATGATGCCATACGTTTTCAATCGGGACGTAACCGCCGTGCCACGCCTCTTTTCCGTAAACAGGTTACCCGTTAGTTAGTAGTTGTGACCTACTAACTACGCACTACTAACCACACTACTAACTAAAATAAAATGAAACAATATCTCGAACTTCTACAACATATACTCGACAATGGCCACGTAAAGAGCGACCGTACCGGCACCGGTACGATTTCGACATTCGGCTACCAGATGCGTTTTGACCTCTCTAAGGGTTTCCCTCTCGTCACTACAAAGAAAGTGCATTTGAAAAGCATTATCTACGAACTTCTATGGTTTCTTGCCGGCGACACTAACGTGAAATATCTTCAGGAACACGGTGTGAGGATATGGAACGAGTGGGCTGATCCCGATGGTGATTTAGGGCATATCTATGGCTATCAATGGCGTTCCTGGCCTGGCTATGACGGTAAGTTTATCGACCAGATTTCTGAGGCGGTGCGTACAATAAAGGAAAATCCCGACTCTCGCCGCATAATTGTAAGCAGTTGGAACGTGGCAGACCTTGACAATATGAATCTCCCTCCCTGTCATAGCCTTTTCCAGTTTTATGTGAGCGACGGCAAACTCTCCTTGCAGCTTTATCAGCGTAGCGGCGACTGTTTCCTTGGCGTCCCCTTTAACATTGCCAGCTATGCGTTGCTGACTATGATGGTGGCACAGGTATGCGGACTTCAACCGGGTGAGTTTATCCATACCTTGGGCGATGCTCACATCTACCTCAACCATCTGGAACAGGTCAAGACCCAGTTAAGTCGCGAACCGCGCCCATTACCCGTAATGAAGCTCAATCCCGAAGTCAAAGACATCTTCAGCTTCCGCTACGAAGACTTCACCCTCGAAGACTACGATCCCCATCCCCCCATCAAAGGTCAAGTCAGCGTATAAACCAGTAAGTATATAAATTATGAGTCTCTACCTCCATCATCATACGATTTCTATTTGTTTTACTTTCCTCTGTTGCTTATGCACATGGGTATGTGCTCGCGCCGATGACAATGTTATTGCTGTGGAGGAAAAGGTCACGTATACTCTACAATCAGAGAAAGAGACCTTGACAGGGGTAAAGAAGGTGTCTGAAATCACATATACATCTCTTCGGACTGATGACAAGATTATAGCCACTGAGATGTTTGGTGAACATGTGTCAATAGACAAGGCATCGGCTCCCGGGGCAAAGCCTTACTATCGCTCTTGGGAAAGTGGCGACCTCTTCCATACAGGTTCGAGAATATGCATAATGGATGTGCCTCTTCCAAAAGGAAAACATGTGAAAGTAAATTTCGCCTCCACCGTAAAGTGGCCTCAACAGTTTTGTAAGGTTTATCTTTGTTCCCCTTATTTCACTCAAAGTTCTACAGTAAGTATAATCATACCCTCCAATCTTGCTTCACGCTATGCAATAAAGCCATACCGATTGCCGGACACAATGAAGCTGGAAAGACATGTAGAGAAAAATGGGGATATTATATACAGCGTAACTACCACTAATCGTCATCCTATACGATATGAGTCGGGAGCACCATCATTGTCAATAGATTGTCCACAATTGATAATCACGGGTCATTTCGCCGATGTAGACGACTTATATTCATATATGAGTAGTTTTACAAAGGATAATGCGCCTACAGATGACAAGAATGTTGTGGAACTCAGTAGACGTCTTACTTCGGGTTGTCCCACACCTTTGGCTATGATTGATTCGGTGGCTGCCTGGGTGAGACAGAATATCCGCTATGTGGCAATTGAAAACGGAGAGTATGCCCTCCGTCCTGCTTCTCCTTCAGAGGTACTTGTTCGAAGATATGGGGATTGCAAGGGGAGTGCTAATCTTATCAAAGCTCTTCTTCGTAACGCCGGACTTGACACACGCCTTGTGTGGGTGGGTACGAATGATGAAGTGTCGACCGGCTGGGAAGATAATCCTTCCCTGATGTCGGGCAATCATCAGATAGCATGTGTTGTGCTGCCGGATACTATCGTATACATAGACGGGACGGTTACTTGGGCTCCTGACGGCTATATTCCTACAGCAATCAGAGATACGAAGGTACTGGTGGAAGATGGAGAGACCTGTATGATTAAGAGAATGCCGGGTGCCTCACGTGAAAGCGACGAGGAGAGACTTCATGCTCGGTTCGCAGTTAAAGGTAATGACCTTATCGGTGTTCTGTCTCGTACATACACCGGTGCCGAACGAGCCGGTGTGGTCGCTGCTTGGGCTGCTCTTGATGTAGCCGACAAGGCTACTTTCCTTGAACGCCTGCTTACTTATCCAAAGAAAAATCAGAGCGCGGCGAATCCACGTCTCGAATTGGAGAATGCTTCCGCACCGGAATGTAGGATAGTGTCAGAAGCTGTCATCGACAAGCAAGGGGCGCGAAGCATCGGCGACAAGCTTTATGTGGCTTTACTACCCTTCCGTATGATAGGATTTGAGACGGTGGCTATGCGAGAACGAACCCGGGGTTTGGCTCCACGTTCTGCCGCTTATTATAGGGCTGAGATTTCATTAGAGCTTCCTGAAGGTTATGAAGTGGAACAGCTTCCGGATAGAGCCACTATAAATAGCGAATGGTTTTCAGGAGAAGTAGCTTACGACCTCAGAGAATCGGAAATTGTATGCACAGCTTCCCTGAAATCCGGGCATGACGGAGTGGCATTTGATAATCTTGAGGCTTATAACGAAGTGATAAAGAGAATTAATAGAATTTCCAATAACCAAATTATATTACGCCGCCATGAAAACTAATTTGATTATTTTTTTATTTATGCTTTTAGGGAGCAGCGGATATGTCTTGGGAGCATCCAATCTCAAATTTAATAAAAAGGCTGCCGAGAAAGTATGGAACATCCGGAATGATATGTTTGACGCCGCTGCAGACATTCCTGATTCGTTGCGCCAAGGTGCTTCGGCAGTATTCATAGCCGATTATTATAACGTCAGTGCTGACAGAGAGTATTACTCAACGCCACAGTCTACTACCAACAGGACACGCAGAGTGCGTTGGAACCGTCGTATGGTGAAGTTGTTTGATACAAAGGCTATCGAGGACTTTTCTGAACATGAGTTCGGCAACCGGATACGTCTTGCCGTCGATTGGTTTACTTTCGGAGGGTCAGACAATGCCTTCGGAGCACGTATACATAAGCCGGACGGGAGAGTGGAAGAGGTAGATATAGAGGAGTCGATAGCCGTTTTAGAAGGTAAGAAGGGTAAGGAGAAAGATGCCATTAGTCGTAAGATTGCCATTCCGGGTTTGGAGCCGGGAGATGTATTGGAATACTTTACTTACACAGAGGAATGGCTTGATGATTTGGATTTGCCGGACGTTCAGATAATACCCTTTGACGATTACCCTGTGGCACGTCTGGTTGTGGAGGGGGAATTTTCTCCGGAACTGACTGTGGAATATCGCACCTATAATGGTTTCCATGACCTTCAAGGGGGAAGCAATAATAAAGGACGAAATTTTATCGCTATAGATTTGACAGATATAAGTACCCTTACAGATAAACAATACATAAACAGCAATAGGCAATTGCCCTTCTTACGATTGAGTACTCTTAATAATACTTCCGCTTACCGTTACTATCCTCGTTCATTACGGCGTGGAGGTTTGTATGGGAATCTTCCTGCAGGCACTATTTACCGTGATATAAAGAATGCGCTTAAGCAAGTGACTTATGACGATGTGCTTGTAAAGAAGGTGAAAAAGATTGTAGGCGACTATCGCAAACTTCATCCGGAAACTGTGGGTAACGATTTGATCGATGTTTATTGGCTTGCCGGAGAATACGTCAATGCCACCGATGAGAAGTGCGGGTTTTCAGATTATGGATTAGCGGTAATGATGTCTGATCTTGTTAATAAAGCCGGGATTTCCGATAAAGATGCAACGGTAGGTTTTTTGAACTCTCGTAGGAGTGTCCCCACAAAGGAGATTATGTCTTGGCGTCAACCTGACTTTGGTATGCTTTTAGGCGACACTCTCTATATGGAAACCGGGCAAAACTTCTGTGTTCCCGGAGAGTTGCCCGGTCTATATCAAGGAGAGGAGGGAGGTACTTTTTCAGGCGACCGCAAGATGTTTTCCGATAATCAGCCCCCTAAGATTTTTGAGATGCCTACTTCTAAAAGCCATGAAAATAAGCTCGATGTAGTTAGTGCAGTGACCCTTGATGTTGACGATAACAAGGCATTTGTCAAGTTTAATGTTACCTCTACCGGCGCATCAAAATATATGGCAGCCCCTCTTACCGATCACTGGGAATGGGTATCTGCAGTAGAAGATTTTTTAGGTATTCCTGATAAGCAGCGTTATCAGGATAAGACATATGATGCCGAGGCACGGAAGACTTCATTTCAGGAGTCGGCAGATGCGCTGGTTAAGAGCTTCATAAACCCGGATGCTGAGGATGTCACCTTGGCGATTGAGCAGCGTGGCATTGTCCCCGGGGCACCGGAAGTAAAGTTGAGCGGTGCTGCCGTAGTAGAAGACTGCCTGTCGGATGCCGGAGATGAACTTCTTTTTAACATAGGTAAATTCGTAGGTAACAATGTTCGTATTGATGGTAGTCAACGTGAGCGGCAGCTGGATGTGTGTTTCTCTTCTCCACACCAGCTTAGTTATGACCTTACTTTTGATATACCCTCAGGTTTTGCTGTTGATCAACAATCATTGGATAACCTTCAAATCAGCGTGAATAATAAATATGGTCTATATCATGCTACGGCTTCGCTCAATGATAATGATCAATTGGAGCTACATATACGTGAGCGGTATAAGACATATGTAGTACCGGTAGACCATTGGTCGGACATATTAGAGATATTCGATGCCTCAGCAATGTATAATGATGCTGTAGTGGTATTGAAGAAAAAATGAG
>CAMWIF010000076.1 GCA_947174225.1 uncultured Porphyromonadaceae bacterium
CGCATAACATCCTCTCCAAGGAGCAACCGCGACCTGCTGAATATCTCTTCCTCATTCATATCTCTTTCTGTTTACTCTCCCACAATCCAATTCCCCACATAATCCATATTAGCACCACCCTATTTTCAACTTCTGTTTTACACTTAAAACTACCTTTTATATTTCGTTTTCTCCTATCTCCAATGGGATACTTAAAGCCCAAGCGACCACCGAAGGATAACCCATAGTTTCTACATAACACTTGACTTCATCATTATCTAATCCCATCTTTCTATATTCTATCACAAGATTTATGATATTTCTACGAATATCCTTGAGTGTTTTGTGATTAAGGTTGAAAACCCGTATTGTTTCGTTTACTCTCGCTGTGTAAATCTCGGATAAACCAAGTTTTGCTATCATCTCGCCGTTAAACATAAATGTTATGAAGTCAGCCATATTCTCAGTTACGGGACAAAAAATTCTCTCTTTACCATCGAATATATCCTTCTTGACTCCAGAATGATTATCCTTAAAATATGCTCCATAGTTGTCGTTACGATCATCAACCAACATATTAGCATAATCGAACATCAAATTAGGATATATGTCTCTATTTCGGAAATGATCTATATGGATATTTTGACCAAGAGGTTTTTCCGTGTAGGCACTTAATCCCTTTTGCTCTTTATTTACAATATTAGCACGTATGAGCTTATATGCCTGATTATATGGTGCCCTTGGACCACTGAAATCATCTACCCACCTGCGAAGATGTTTAGATTTAGCCCACGTATTAAAACGCTGTATATCCTCTTCAGCCTTATTGATCCGGTGCATCTTTCCGATTTTTTTTATTCAAAGCAATTTGCATTCTGATTCTTGCAAACTCAGAATCATGTTCGGTAATAAGTTCGCCAAGCTTATGCATAGATTTCTGAAGTTCTTCCCCTTCAAATATTCCTTTTTCTAAAAGAGACCATATTCGGTTAGTGAGTTTAGCGACAGGGAGAGGTCTTAAACTTTGAAGTCCAAATACTTCACTTAGAATCTCATCCACAGGAGATCCATAGCTGGCTTCCACATTGTGCACCTTACCCTCAGTCAACACAATCATACTATCCTCTTTATCAAGGCGCAAATTCTGCACTATATGGGGTGAATGAGTAGTAATGAAGAATTGACAATTGGGAAATACATCTCGTAATTTATCGATTACCTCACATTGCCAAGAGGGATGAAGATGAAGTTCCAACTCATCAATAAGTACGATTCCTATTCCCATAAGGGGATTTTGCAGAGTAGGGTTACAAATAGCTAAGCGACGCGCAATGTCACCGATAAGAGTAAGATAACACTTCTCTCCGTCAGACAATTCCTCCACCCGGAATATTTTCCCATTTTTACGAAGCTCAAATCCGGCGGGAGCTTTCCGACGTGTATGCAAATCGCCATAATCACCCATAACTTCTGATATAGCACGGCGTACTACAGTAAGTTGTGGATCTTCGTATAAAAAAGATTTTCGCTCCTCTCGTTCTTCCCGCTCTATATCTTCCCGCTCGCGAAACCATTCAAAGAAAGATCTGAGATTGCTTCCCCCATCGATTTTACCTTCATATAATGACATTGCGTCCAGCACGTGTTTCTTATGTACGTGTGTGGGTATGTCTATCAGAGACCGATTGACTGAATACTTCACAAACATTGGAAGATTGGTATTACCAGCGGTCTTATAGTATTCATCTGCAAGAAGATCGGCATATTCCGTCAATTGCGCCAAATCTGATTTTATACGCTCTTTTCCACGATAATCCGGTGCCACTCTGATTACTTCCCAACTTAAATTCTCGGGGTCAGACGCAACGGCACATAATTGTGTTGAAGAGGCGGAATGTGATATGTCAGAGAATGTTGGAAAAGTTCCGTTAGCAGTTCTTAATCTTATTCGTGCTTTTACCCATGAGAGTATAATCTCAATAGCATCCAATAAAGTAGACTTACCGGCACCATTTATGCCGACAATAACATTAAATCGTGGTTTACAGGGTAAATTCAGTTGTCTGATTAAACGAAAATTTACCACTTCTATGGATTGGAGCTTCATAAACAAGGTCTTTTCGCTTGGGGGTAAACGATATGAAAATTTTAGGTTACTGTTTTTTTGCAAAGATAATTAAAAATCCTGAGATATGTATACCTACAGGATTAAGAATTGTATGCATAGGACATTTCAAAAGGAAGAGTAATCTTTCTCGTCCCTGTAAATCTTGCAACCCTTCTCCGTAACAAAGGATATGATGTAGACTTCGCATTGCCGTGGAACCGTCCCCATTAGGGCGACTACAATCTTGACGAGCTTTTCGCATGGATAGAAACAGCAATGAAGAAATAACATTCATATCTATAATTAACTTGCTCTTGAAAGATTTGTGATTGTGTAATAGGATAAATTTTAGTAAATTTGCAAAAAATTACGATTAATTCTCATAATCCGATCATGAGCGAATTGGCAACTAAATACAACCCGACGGAGGTTGAAGACAAATGGTATGCTTATTGGATGGAACACGGACTGTTTCATTCAGAGCCTGATAACCGTGAACCTTTCTGCATTGTGATTCCGCCGCCAAACGTGACAGGCGTGCTACATATGGGTCATATGCTTAACAATACTATTCAGGATATTCTCGTGCGCCGTGCCCGTATGCAGGGGAAAAATGCCCTTTGGGTGCCCGGCACAGACCACGCCGCAATATCCACAGAGGCTAAGGTTGTGGCTAAACTCGCTCAGGAAGGTATCAAGAAAACCGATCTCTCCCGCGAGGAATTTCTTAACCACGCCTGGGACTGGACACATAAATATGGTGGCATAATCCTTCAGCAGCTCCGCAAGCTCGGTGCGTCCTGCGACTGGGAGCGTACAGCCTTTACAATGGATGAAATCCGTTCTAAGAGTGTGATGCACGTGTTCTGCGATCTCTACAACCGTGGTCTCATCTACCGTGGCGTGCGTATGGTCAACTGGGATCCGAAAGCCCTCACTGCCCTCTCCGACGAGGAGGTAATCTATAAGGAGGAGCAGAGCAAACTCTTCTACCTTAAATATATGGTGGAGGGCGAGGATGGCAAATATATCGTTGTGGCTACTACCCGTCCTGAGACAATCCTTGGTGACTCAGCCGTATGCGTAAATCCCAACGACGAGCGTTACACCTGGCTCAAGGGTAAACGTGTGATTGTGCCGTTGGTAGGCCGCTCAGTGCCCATCATCATGGATGACTATGTGGAGATGGACTTCGGCACAGGCTGTCTGAAAGTGACACCGGCACACGATGTGAACGACTATATGCTCGGCGACAAATACGGTCTTGAGAGCATCGACATATTCAATGATAACGGCACTATCTCCGAGGCAGGAGGTATGTACGTCGGTATGGACCGCTTCGATGTCCGTAAGCAGATTATGATCGACCTCGATAAGGCAGGACTCGTGGAGAAGGTTGAGGACTACGTGAACAAGGTGGGTCATTCTGAGCGCACAGATGTTGTGATTGAGCCTAAGCTGTCTATGCAGTGGTTCGTGAAGATGCAGGATCTCGCTGTTCCGGCACTCGAAGCCGTGGAGAGCGACTACATCAAGTTCGTGCCTGCGAAATATAAGAATACCTATCGTTATTGGATGACCAACATCAAAGACTGGTGTATCTCACGTCAGCTCTGGTGGGGTCATCAGATACCTGCCTGGTATCTACCCGAGGGTGGCTATGTGGTAGCTGAAACTGAGGAGGAGGCATTGCTTAAAGCCATTGAGAAGACAGGCAATCCTGAGTTGACACTTGACGATCTCAAGCGCGATCCTGACTGTCTCGACACCTGGTTCTCTTCATGGCTCTGGCCCATCTCACTCTTCAACGGTATTCTCGATCCTGAAAACAAGGATTTCAAATACTACTACCCCACCACCGACCTCGTTACCGGTCCGGACATCATCTTCTTCTGGGTAGCACGTATGATTATAGCCGGCTATGCTTTCTGCAATGACAAACCCTTCAGCAACGTTTACTTCACCGGTATCGTGCGCGATAAGATTGGCAGAAAGATGTCGAAATCACTCGGCAACTCTCCTGACCCCCTTGAATTGATCGACAAATTCGGTGCCGACGGTGTGCGTATGGGCATTATGCTCGCTGCCCCTGCCGGACACGACATTATGTATGACGACTCACTCTGTGAACAGGGACGTAATTTCTGCAACAAGATCTGGAACGCTTTCCGTCTTGTGAAAGGTTGGCAGGTAGACGACCTGCGTCCGCAGCCTGAGGCAGCCAAGAGAGGCATCGAATGGTTCCAGGCAGAGATGAACCGCACTCTTATCGAGGTGGAAGACCTTATGGGCAAATTCCGTATTTCCGAAGCCCTTATGGCAATCTACAAGCTCTTCTGGGATGAATTCTCTTCTTGGTATCTTGAGGTTGTGAAACCTGCCTACGGCTCACCTATGGATAAGGAGACCTACGACGCGACCCGCCGTTTCTTCGACACCCTGCTTCGCCTGCTTCATCCCTTTATGCCCTTTATCACAGAGGAACTGTGGCAACACCTCTACGACCGCAAGGAGGGTGAGAGCATTATGACCGCACAGTTGCCGACAGCCGACGGCTACGATGCCGAAATCATTGCCAAATTCGACCATCTGAAAGAGGTAATTGCAGGTATACGCACAGTGCGCAAGCAGAAGCAGATTCCGCAGCGTGACGCCCTCGAACTTCTCATACAGGGTCCTCACAACGAATATCTCGACAGCATACTCGTCAAGATGGGCAATCTCTCCGGCATACGTGAGGTGAACGAGAAACCGGCAGCCGCAGTGTCGTTCATAGTTGGCTCTACGGAATATGCAATACCCGTCACTGCCAACATCAACGTGGAAGAGGAGATCAAGAAACTTGAAAGTGACTTGGAATATCACGAGAAATTCCTCAATTCGGTTCGCAAGAAACTCTCGAATGAGAAATTCGTGACTAATGCCCCGGAGAAGGTCGTAGCTCTCGAACGCAAGAAAGAGAGCGATGCCCTTGAGAAAATCGCAGCTATCCAGGCTGCCCTTGCCGCTCTCCGTCAATAAATAAGATTTACAACACCTCATCTCCCTTTCGAGGATTCCACCACTCGCTTCCCCGAAAGGGAGATGTTTTTTACAACAAACCTATAGCGTTATGGGCTACATCATCAGCTACATTACTTTTTTACTTTGTTTAGTGTTATTGGTGCTCTATGTAGGCAATCGGATTCAGCAGAAGAAAAAGACCGACGAGAAAACAGAAGCAGCTGCCCCGACGGTCTCCATACCCCATAACGATACGACAGCCGCACTATCTTCAGCCGAGACCTTGGAAAACAAGAAGAAAGAGAGGCTTAAGCATCGGGATTTTCTTATGGAAACCATTAAGAAAATCGGATGCCAAGCATTCATATCCGAACACGACAACAACATATATCTGAAATATCAGGGTGAGGCGTTCTGCATAGTGCAAGACAGAAGCTTTATCAGAATCTGGGATTTGCCTTATTCCGAAGTGAATGTGCTCGACACCAACCTTCCGCTCATAATCGAATCGATCAACAGTGCCAATTTCGGCATCGGTCCCACAATCGTCATATCCAAACCTGACAAAAACGGCATCCGGGAGATACAGAGCAAGATGGATATGATTTTCTTGCCTGAACTCCCCAACCCCGACAAATATCTGGCAAAGATATTCGACCTCTTCTTTGACTTAAAGATCAGTCTACAGACAGAGATTGCGAAGTGGAACAATCCGGAGGCACAGAATCAGCCCTCATCTCTCACCTCCTCTTTCCCCTACCAAAACTAAATATTCAGCATATCCTCCATCAGAGCAAGGTCGCTCTTCACTTCACCTTGCAGCAGGTAATCGTCCTTATGACTTTTGAGATTTTCATATATCTCAAGAGCCTTTGCCCTGTCATTGTCAATGAAAAGCGCCACAGCACAGAGCAACCGTTCTTTCGACGACATAACTTTACGATAGGTCTCAATGTATTTCTTCAAATCCTTATCAAGCAATTCGGAAGCCCTTGGTGTATCACCCGATATAAGCAGTAGGTAAATCAATTCACAAGCTATCTCCTTTACGTAAAGAGGCATAATCTTGTCGCGGTGACTGTAGAGGGTTTCCATTTCACTCTGTGCCTTCTCCCAATCCATCTCATCAATATGTCTGGAGGCAACCATCAATGGAATTGTCACCTCAAACACATTCTTATAGTCTACAGTTGTCGGCACCTCAAACCATTCTTCCGGCATATCCTTGGGACGTACACCGTTCTGAATCATAGCATTTGAACGCAACTGTGTCACAATTCCCCGTTTGCTTTCCGGGTGACGCCTTAACAGCAACATATTATAGGCATCGTTGCCGACACCACCGACTTGCATAGGTATACCATTAATAAGAATGATACAAACATCCACTAAGAAAAAGACAAATATGGCAGTGCTCCATAGAGGGGGCAGTTTCAGAAACAACAGTGGCAGGATAAGCAGCAATACTACTAAATTTGCCAAAACACCTCCGGCATTATACCACGCCATAGGTACTTTATCATACGGCACTTCGGGAGGGTCAAGAAGACATTGACCACCTGTACCGGCAATGGAGAACTTCTTCATCTTCACCTTGCCATTGATTTTGATAAATGTGTAGTTGAATATCCTGAATGACACAAACCGGTAGCCGGTCAATAGTCCACATACCAAATGTCCCAACTCGTGGATAGGGATAAGGATAACCAATGCGACACAAAATGCCAAAAGTCCGACCCCGGCAGCAATCATACTCTCGGAAAATTCAACTGACCTGAGCTTGGTCATATATTCGGAAAAAGAAGTGTCGGTGAAAAGCACAATCATCACAGCGGCTATCGCCAATCCGGCAGCGAGGCCAATCGCCAGACCGCCGACCATCTTCAATATCTGTTTAATCACATCCATACGCCGCTATAAAATACTTCTATCCTATAGGTATCTTGGAATTTTTCATCGAAGTCTATCATTACTAATACTTAGAATTCTATTATTAAATATTCATTACCATATGAAGGGCTATCTATAGTTTTGAAATAATATTATTCCAAGCCTCCTTATGTTCAAATTTAATCGTTTCGTCGGACGCCAATAGCCTTGCGTATTTCTCAATGAAGTCCGAAGGTTTTTCCACAAGTCTCAGGTAATACTTTAATGTCGGGACTATACCATTTACTACAATCTGACATCCATGAGTGTTTTTGATTTGAGTAATTATTTGACTTATCGCACTTTCGTCACCTTTCTTAATCGATGCTGTAGAAAGGATATAATACCGAGTAACAGAACTTGGTTGAATCTTTTCTTTGGCACGTTCTACGATTTCTTTTCCAATAGACACATCGAACTTAACCTCTACAGTCTCAAACGAGTTTCCATCTTCGTCAGTAATGTCAATGTCACCCAAACGTCCGCTTTGAGAATCTGCGGATGTATGATTTTCCAATGGGAGAAGAGTCTTAGCATTAAATCGTTTTAGTTCTTCTATAAGCAATTGGTATATGGCGTATAATGCCAATACAGGTAGCCGAGAAGCTCCACGAGAATGGTAAGAGTATTTGAAGTGCTTGGCTAAAACATCTATAATGGTGTTTATCGATAAATTTTTTGGTTTAGCTATCTCAATAGTCTTTGAATCGCGTAAGATAATTAATCTATGAAGAAAATATAATGAAACCTCTCTAATATTTGTGTTCTCTGCTTGGATTTCTTCAAGCAATCCAAGAAAGGCGCATTTAAGTGTGCGAGGTTTGATTGCTCCTGGATACTCCGCATCGTATGGATGCTTTTGCTCTAAAGAACGGGTAAGCCATCCACTTTCAGCCATACAGGGAAAGGACTTAGATCGGAGAAAAGGAGTTATGTATTTAGCGTCAAATATCCTTCCTGCATATCCACCCGGTATACTTGCTTGATGTTTTCTTATATCTTGGTCGGGATTTAGTCCTTTGTAGATAAGACTGGTTAAAGCAACAGTCATCACTCCCTTAGAGTTCTCCGCATTCTCAACGATAATGTCGATATTGGACTTTAGGGAGTCGGAGATATCAAAATGAGTAGTTTCCAAAAGTCCATTAGCTTGTGCATCTTGGTATAACTTCTCTATATATTGATTGACATCGTTCATAATAATTGGCTTTTGATTTCCTTGATTATCTCTTGTATCATAGGGATACAGACGGAATTACCAATCTGTCGATATTGCTCACTCATATTAGAAGAACGAATAAATGTGCTAGGGAAGCCCATTATTTTATAACATTCCCCGATGGTAAGTTTTCTAACTTTTTCTCCATCGTAAATCCAAAATCGCCCTGAACTTTCTTGAGAGGGCAAAGCTGGGTGGATGCCATTAATAGAGTATATGCGGTTTGGTTGTTTGTGAACCCTGGAAAGATGTTCTGTCCCAGGTCGCACGCCAGCCTTACGGATATTCTTATTACGGTATCCTGCGAAAATCAATCCAGAGGATTGAGTTTTCATGTCAGAAAGAATGGTATATGGTTCTTCTAAATATTCAAATTCCCCACAGTCATCGTCAAGAACGTCTTTTAAGATCATATGTGGTCTACCTTTGACTTGTGAAAAATCAAACGACTTTTCCTTATGACTAATTATTATAATACGTTCTCTATTCTGAGGCACGCCAAAATTAGAAGCATTCAAGACAGAATACGAGGTTTTATAGCCTAATTTATTCAAGCCTTCAAGAATAGTAGCCAGAGTTCTGCCCCCATCATGATGGACTAGATGCTTAACATTTTCCAGAAAAATAACCTTGGGTTGTTTGGCCTCAATTATCTTGAATACGGAGTAAATGAGTGTTCCTCTCGTATCCTCAAAGCCTTTCATCTTACCTGAAATACTAAAAGGCTGACACGGGAATCCCGCACATAAAACATCGTGCGAGGGAATTATCTCGACTGGAATCTTTGTAATGTCACCAAAAGGGAACTCTCCGTAGTTACGCTCATAAACCTTTTGGGCATCTTTGTTAAATTCGGATGAAAAAATACACTTTCCTCCTTCCCATTGCAACGGGATGCGAAAGCCTCCTATACCGGCAAAAAGATCAATGAAAGTAAAATCATACTCTCCCATAGTCGGAGGGAAAGGCACATCGAAAATAAGCTCGTCCTCAAAAAGAGACCTTCCATATGCGATAGCCGGTTCTGAAGCCAATGATTCAAATTCAGAATTATCTCCTCCGTAGTTTCCTTGCAAGACATGCGATATGAAAGCCTTGTCATTGCCCTCATATGACTCGTTCAGAACTTGCGAAATCTCACTGTAATTCTTCATTCTCATAGATAGAAACTTCCTTGTAAGCTGACAGGAGACCAAACCTTAGCGTCTACAAGGGAGTTCTGATATGTAGGTATAGAGTACTCTTATTCTGTCGGTCTTTGTCAGCAACTGCGCTTCAAGGTGCAAAGTTAATAAATATTTCTGAGATTTTGGCAATCTTAGCCCATCAAAGAACATCATAAAATCACATACTCCTCTCTC
>CAMWIF010000077.1 GCA_947174225.1 uncultured Porphyromonadaceae bacterium
CTGCGGTGTGTCGTGGAGCATATCACTTACCAGAATTCCGATAATGGATGGTCGGTGATGAGGGTCAAGGTCAAGGGATTCGATAATCTCGTGACCTTGGTCGGGTCGTTGCTCGATGTGCCTGTAGGGAGTGTGCTCTTGGTAGAGGGAGAGTGGAAGGTAAACCAACAATATGGGCAGCAGTTTGTGGTGGAGACTTGGGAAGAGGTAATGCCGGCTACTATTTATGGTATTGAGAAGTATCTTGGTAGCGGATGGGTGAAAGGTATCGGACCCGTATTCGCCAAAGCCATTGTCAATAAATTCGGTCTGGAAACCCTCGATGTGATTGAAAACAATGTCGAGCGGTTGAAGGAGGTGCCAAATCTTGGTAAAAAGCGTGTCGAGAAAATCCGGGAGAGCTGGGAGAAGCAGAAAGACATCAAGAATGTTATGGTGTTTCTGCAAGGCTACGGTGTCAGCACGGCTTACGCTGCCAAGATTTACCGACAATATGGTAAGGAGTCTATCTCAAAGGTCAAGGATAACCCTTATCGGTTGGCTGACGACATTTGGGGAATAGGTTTTAAGACTGCCGACAGTATCGCCTCAAAAATGGGCTACGGCAAAAGCGACTTACGCCGTTGCCGAAGCGGAATACTTTACACACTGAATCAGCTTGCTGAGGATGGACACGTGTATGCTGAGGAGGAGCAGTTGATAGAAGCTTGTAAGGGATTGCTTGAAGCAGATGTGGCTCCTATCCGTGAAGCTTTGGAGACGATGATTCAGGAAAAGGATGTAATTCAGGATAACGATGTAATATATCTGCCACCTTTTTATTATGCTGAACGTGGATCTGCCAAGCGACTTATTGCCCTTTCCGAGCAATCCTCAGATGCCATAGCTGCCGAACCGGAAGTGGAATACGGCAAGGTAAAGGTTGACATTCAATATGATGAGGTGCAGAAAGAGGCTATAGATAAGGCCCTGGAATCAAAGATAATGGTACTTACGGGTGGTCCGGGTACCGGCAAGACAACAACCACAAAGGGTATTATTGAGGCTTTCAAAGCAAGGGGGAAATCAATACTCTTGGCAGCTCCCACAGGGAGAGCAGCCAAACGTATGAGTGAGGCGACGGGGATGGAAGCCAAGACCCTTCATCGGTTGTTGGTTTATAATCCTATGGAGGGGTATAAGGTCAATGACGAGAATCCTTTGGAGGGAGATGTGCTGATTGTAGATGAATGTTCTATGATTGATATAATGCTCTTCTACAATCTTATGAAAGCGGTGCCAAGCAGTATGAGCCTGATACTTGTGGGGGATATTGACCAGTTGCCGAGCGTAGGGGCTGGTAACGTGCTACGTGACATTATCGACTCCAAACAGATTCCTGTTATTCGCCTTACGCGCATTTTTCGTCAGGCACAGTCAAGCCGAATAGTTATGAATGCCCACGCAATAAATGCCGGTAATTTTCCAAACATCAGTAATGGCCGTGACACTGATTTCTTTTTCATTAAGGAGGAGAATGCCGAGGCTATTCCTGCACTTATCGTCAGTCTTGTGCGTGACCGGCTTTCGAAGACTTACCGTATGAATCCGAAGGAGATACAGGTGCTTACTCCGATGCAGCGTGGGGTGGTGGGAGCAGCCAACCTTAACCAGCTACTTCAGGAGAAACTGAATCCCACGGGTGCTTCCCTTAGTCGTGCGGGTTATACTTACCGCTCTGGCGACAAGGTGATGCAGATACGTAATAATTATGATAAAAGCGTATTTAATGGTGACATCGGTTACGTTATGGATGTTGACACGCTTGAAAAGACCTTGTTGGTGAGTTTTGACGGCAGGGTAGTGGAATACGAGCAGTCGGAACTTGATGAACTCACACTTGCGTATGCCATTACAATTCATAAAAGTCAGGGATCGGAATTTCCGATAGTGGTGATGCCTGTCACTATGAAACATTTCGTTATGCTCCAGCGTAATCTGATTTATACGGGCATAACCCGCGCCAAGAAAATCTGTGTGCTTGTCGGCACCACTAAAGCCCTTGCATATGCCATCAGGAATCAGACTGTCTCAAAGCGTAACACAAAGCTCAAAGAACGTCTTGCCAAGGAATAGTTCTTTTCAGAAAGCTGTCTACGCGGAAGGAAAATATAAGTTAGATAGTGAGATGAGAGTATAGCGATGATTTTGGTACTAAAAAAGGAAAGCTGGTAGGAAATAGGTATTGAATTCGGCAAACCCCCGTAGTTTCAGATTTGTTATATCAATGAAGACACAAAAAAATGGCTTCAATATGATATTCTCAGATGTCGTATTAATAAATTACTGGTATTTGAGTAATACTCTTGATATTGAAGCTTATGAATGTATAATCCTGATTTAGAATATAAAAAGAAATAATGGAAGAAATAAATTTATCGGAAATCAAATCGCCGGCGGACATCCGAAAAATGAGTCTGCCGGAATTAACTCAACTTGCTGCCGAGATGCGCAGCACATTATTGGAAAAACTTTCTGCTCACGGTGGTCATATCGGTCCTAATCTTGGAATGATAGAGGCAGTCATCGCCCTCCATTATGTATTCGACACACCGGAAGATAAGATTATATTTGATGTCTCTCACCAGACATATCCCCATAAGATGCTCACAGGACGTATGCAGGCGTTCACCGATCCTGCTCATTATGATGATGTCACAGGCTATACCAATCCCTCGGAGAGCGAATATGATTTGTATTCGCTTGGGCATACATCATCTGCTGTGGCTCTTGCCGCTGGACTTGCTAAGGCTCGTGATTTTAAAGGTGGCAAAGAGAATGTCATAGCAGTCATAGGCGACGGCTCTTTGAGCGGTGGTGTAGCTTTTGAAGGTCTTGATTATGGTGCCACACTTGGTTCAAACTTTATTGTGGTTGTCAACGATAATCAGATGAGTATTGCTGAAAATCACGGTGGCATTTATGCCGATCTACGTTTGCTGCGTAACACCAACGGCACTGCTGAGCCGAACCTTTTCCGTGCAATGGGCTATGCTTACCGTTATGTGAATTATGGAAATGATTTGAAGAATCTTATTGAGATGTTCCGTTCGGTTAAGGACATCAATTATCCTGTTGTGGTACATATCAACACGATGAAGGGTATGGGTCTTCCGGTTGCTGAGGCAAATAAGGAGGAATTTCACTATAATGGTCCATTTGACTTGAAGACCGGAGCACCTCTCCACGAAGAGTCACCCAAGGATGAGCCTGAGGATTACAGTGACCTCTTTGCAAAGGGTATGCTGCGTAGGATGAAGGAGAACGATAAGGTAGTTACCATTACTGCCGCAACTCCCGGCGTGCTTGGTTTTGATAAGGCAAGACGTAAAGAAGCAGGTAAGCAATTCATCGACGTTGGCATTGCCGAGCAGTCGGCGGTTGATGTCGCGAGTGGTTTGGCAAAGGGTGGACTGAGACCTGTAGTTGGTTTTGTCAGCAGCTTCCTTCAGAGAGCTTACGACCAGTTTAGTCAGGATATTGCCCTCAATAAACAGGCGGCAACATTTGTGGTGTTCTATGGCTCGATGTTCGGTATGAATGACGAAACCCACTTGGGCTTCTTTGACATAGCTTTACTTTCCAATATTCCGAATCTTCTTTATCTCGCACCTACCTGTAAGGAGGAGTTTGAGGCTATGCTTGACTGGTCGGTAAAGCAGGATAAATTGGCTGTAGTGGTCCGTACACCAGGTTCGGTAGCTGTTTCAAACAGCGAGGTGAAATTGCTCAATGATTATTCCACACCTGAATACGATGTAGTTCGTAAGGGTGAAAATGTAGCGTTGATTGGAGCCGGATTGATGTTTGGAATTATGACCCAAGCAGCCGATCTGCTTGCTCAAAAAGGTGTGAACGTAACCTTGATCAATCCACGTAACCTTTCGACGTTGGATGCCAAGACGCTTGACGATCTGAAGGCCTATAGTCTTGTGATTACAGCGGAAGATGGCATCATAGATGGCGGTTACGGTCAGAAGGTAGCGTCATATCTCGGTGAGGCGCCCGTGAAGGTACTCAACTTAGGCTTACCAAAGAAGTTCCTCAACCGCTACAGCTACTCAGAGCTTCAGAAGGCGTGTGGTCTAACCCCGGAACAGATAGGCCAAACCGTATTGTCAACAATTGATAAGTAATTGCTGCTTAACAATAAATAAAAATATCTTTATTAGTTTGGTATTGTAATAGAATTTAATCTGTGGTAAATAAGTTTGAGATGTGGGGATAGCTAAATATTAAGGCTTAATATTTAGCTATCCCCACATCTCTTCATATGCTTAACGTGATGTCTTCTTACTATTACATTTAGTCAATTAAAAGTTTAAGATAATTTTTTCAGATGAAGCTACTGAGAACTTGTATTTTCGGAATATATCAGGCTTAAAGTCTGATATTCCGTAATCAAGGTAGTTTAAAAGGGAAATGTGGTCATTTTGTTGGGTTATTTTTTTGTAATTTTGCAAATGGAAAACAGATGGTTATGGCATATGGAATTATGAGTATGATGAAATATGCCTATAATTGAAAAACAGATAGCTATGACAGACAATGAATTTCTTAAATATGCTTCTGAGGGCAAGCTGATTGTAGGTGGGAGTGACGTGCATCAGATGATGCATGGGTTAAGCCAAAGAGCCTTGAGGAAGACCACAGAGATAAACAGCACTTATCATACCCCTGATGAGTTGCGAAAATTGATGTCGGAACTTATCGGCAAACCTCTTGATGAAGGTTTCGGAATGTTTCCCCCATTCTACACTGATTGTGGAATGAATACAACGATTGGAAAGGGTACTTTCATTAATATGGGTTGCTCATTTCAAGATTGGGGTGGTATAGAAATCGGTGATAAATGCCTGATAGGACATAACTGCACGATTTGCACTGTCAACCATTCTCAGAATCCGGAAAATCGTGGTGATATGACCTGCCAACCGGTGAAAATTGGAAATAAGGTTTGGGTAGGGGCGAATGTGACAATTCTGCCGGGTGTGACTGTTGGTGACGGTGCCATTATCGCTGCTGGAGCAGTTGTGACAAAGGATGTGGAGCCTAATACAATTGTGGGAGGTGTGCCGGCAAAGAAAATCAAAGATGTAGCCATATGAAGCATACCCGAATTATAGCATCTGCGTTGCTGATGCTTATGGCATTGAATGTTGCTGCACGTAACAATAGTAATCAATCTGCTGAAAATAAACAAAACACGATAAAAATGGAAGAACTCAAACTTACATCGGAATGGGATAAGACTTTTCCCAAGAGTGACAAGGTAAACCATAGCAAGGTCACTTTCCCTAACCGTTACGGCGTAACTCTTGCCGCTGATCTTTATGTGCCTAAGGATGCTAAAACACCGCTTCCTGCCATTGCCGTATGTGGGCCCTTCGGTGCAGTGAAGGAGCAAGCTGCGGGTTTGTATGCCCAGGAAATGGCTGAGAGAGGTTTCATAACATTGGCATTCGATCCCTCTTTTACCGGAGAGAGCGGGGGTGCACCGCGTTATATGACATCTCCCGATATTAATACCGAAGATTTCAGTGCAGCGGTTGATTATCTTGTTACGAATCCTATGGTCAATCCTGAGGAGGTCGGCATCATCGGTATATGTGGTTGGGGTGGTATAGCCATCAATGCCGCAGCTTCCGATCCTCGTATCAAAGCCACTGTTGCCTCTACGATGTATGATATGAGTCGAGTAAGTTCTAACGGTTACTTCGACAGTGAAGATAGTGAGGAGGCACGCAATGAGCTTCGTAAGAACCTCGCTGCTCAGCGCACTGAGGATTTCCGTACCGGTACACCAAAGTTGGCTGGTGGAGTGCCCGACGTGCTTCCCGATGACGCTCCTAAATTCTTGAAAGATTACCACGACTACTACAAGACTGAGCGTGGTTATCATCCCCGTTCACTCAATTCCAACGGTGGCCGTAACGTTACATCTGCAATTCCTTGGGTTAATTTCCCGCTTATGAGCCGTGCCGGAGAGATTGAGAACGCCGTTATGATAATTCATGGTGAGAAAGCCCATTCCTTCTATTTCGGCAGCGATGCCTATAAGAAGCTGACGGTGACACCGGGTAAGGAGAACAATAAGCTCTTTATGGTGATACCGGGAGCAAGCCATACGGATCTCTACGATCAGAAGGATATTATACCTTTTGATGCAATGGTAAAATATTTCAACGAGTATTTGAAGTAGTCTTTTATCTTCAAGTCAATAAGTTGTAGCCACAATTTAAAAGCGTTTCTCTCGTCATTGTGTAGATGAGGTTTAGAATTTATAACACTATTATCCTTATGACGCGAGAAATGCCTTTAAGGTTATTTAAAAGACCCGGTCTCTTTATGAGATTGGGTCTTTTCTACAATTGCTTTGTGTAATAGGTTTAGGTTGGCGTGCCAATTAGCTATTAAATGTCCTTACTCAGATAATGGTAAATTAAATAAATCGGAAGGAATCGTAGAAAATGGTTCATTTTAATCGTTAATTGCATCTTCCCTTTGTAAAAGATGAATTAAATTTGTAATTTCAATATCTATTTAAACAAATGAATCTTATACAAACAATGAAGTGCTTAAAAAATATAGCGGCAATGGCAGTGGTGATGTCTACATTATGCTGTTGCGGTAACAAACAAACTAATCAATACGATAATATGTGTGAGAAGCTACCTATGAGTGACGACGGGATTGTCCGTCTGTCAAAGATTAAGGTAAATCCGGATTATCTTGATGAATATATGAAGTATGCTATGGAGGTGGGAACAGTATCGTTGCAGACCGAACCGGGGGTGCTGACAATGTATGCCGTAGCAGATAAAGAGGATCCAAGCAATATCACCATTCTTGAAACATATGCTAATCAGGAAGCGTATAAGCAGCACATAGCTTCTGACCACTTTCAGAAGTATAAGCAAGGGACACTTCATATGGTGGATTCACTTATTCTTGATGATGTTACCCCCCTTAATCCAAAGAATAAGTTAATCAACTATATTGAATAGTGAGGAAGAGATGATAGATAAAGTTAGTTTCAGCTATCATTTTGTCAAACCAGGCTTGTTTTGTTTAAGACAACTATTGGGTTGTATTGAATAAAACATAAATCTGACACTCGGTGTTGTTTTAAATGACTCTTGTTCGACGGCTCCATATCGGTAGCGGCATAGGAGGCGTAACGATCTATAATCTTAATTTATATAAAAAGAAATATATGAAAGTACTGGGAATAAACGGTAGTCCACGAAAGGGCTGGAATACGCATACATAGCTCTTGTCGGCTTAGGAATGTAGGTTTTCATATATCTTTTTGAGGAAATTAATTCCAGTTTCATATTCTCCTTCAGATATATCTTTGCGAGCCTTGCCAATGGCAATATTTATGGCATCGACTATTTTTTTGCGGTTCTCAATGGCTTTTTCAGTGAGAAAGATTCCGTTCTTTGTGCCTGAGACTGCCGTGCGGATTATGAAGCCGTTTTCTTCAAGAGTATTTAGGGAACGGCTTATGGCTGCTCTGTCCTTGCCGACGCGCTTGGCAATGTCACTCTGACTTTGTCCATCTTTGAGAAATAGGTTCTGCAATATGGCAAACTGGGCATGGTTGAGCGGAAGCCCAACGCTGTGAAGTGAGCGGTTGAGTTCAGCTACAAGGGAGTTAAATGCAAAGTCAAGCCATACTCCCAACAGATCATATTCTGGTTTCTTCATTTGAGTTCCCTTTTAAGAAATTCAATAAATGTTGTAGGCGTTCTTTTGAGAATTGCTGCCGCTATGAAAGGACTGCCGCAAAAATCTCCGTCGTTATAATGATTAAACATTTTTAGCAGGGTTTCTATCGAATAATCCGATGCATTTCTTTTTGACATCGTTTCACGGATTTCATCGTCGGAGAGGTACTTTAATTTAATCTCTTGACCTATGACTTTTTCCATATTCAAGAGTATTTCTGAAGCAGAGAGATTCCGGGGACCGCACAACTCCAACGTTGCATACTCATAAATACTATCGAGAGCAATTTCAGCGACACAGTTGCCGAAGTCATTGACATCTATCATATTTATACGGTTAGTGCTGGCTATATCAGTAAAGAATTTCTGCACAAATACCTTGTTTCTTGTCAAAGCCTCCTTCGCATTCAATATGTTCTGCATGAAAGGAGCCGGTTGCACTATGGTAAAGCTAAGTCCGGAATCTATAAGTGCCCTCTCTACTTCAAGTTTTTGGCGGTGGTGGGGGAGGTCGGGTTCAATGGAATGGAGAACCGACTGATAAATAAATCGTTTTACACCGGTTTCCTTGGCAGCTGCGATGGCATGTTTCCCTATTTCGGCTTCATCTTCTCGTGCAGTAGGGCATATATAATAAACAGCGTCGATGCCTTTCATTGCTGAAAGTAAATCATTGTATGATGCAACGTTTCCTGTATATGTTTCTGATGCTCTAAGACTGAGCATTTCATCAGACTTCTTATCGTTATGCACCATTGCTCTGACCTCAATGCCTTTGGAATCCATTGACTTGACAACTGACTTGCCTGTAATTCCTGTTGATGATGTGACTAATATTTTCATACTATAAATTATATTGATTTTACAATTAATTTTGTTGATATATCAACATTTTTACGATAATAATTGTTTAGATGTCAGAAACAATTTAACAAAATACAGTTTATGAAAATAATTGCATTAGAAGAGCACCTGTCAAGCAAGACCATCGGGGCAGCTGTGGCAAAGACAATTCAGGAGGCATATCCTTATGCGCAACAGTTCATGCACCCTGCACCGGCAGACGCTCCAAGCGTGCCCGATCTGTTTGAGTTGGGTGAAAAACGCATTGCCGAACTCGATGAAGCCGGCATTGATATGGAAGTGGTATCTTACACCAATCCTACACAGTGGCTTACAGGAGACGAAAGCGTTACATTAGCGAAGCAAGCCAATGATACGCTTTCCGAGGCAGTGAAACCTTATCCCGAACGTTTCCGTGCTTTCGCAACCTTGCCGTGGAACAATCCGACTGCAGCGGCTGATGAACTCAGGCGCACAGTGAATGAACTCGGTTTTGTTGGAACGCTCATCTCAGGTCGCCCACAGACAGGTAATGTATTTCTTGATGATAAGATGTATTATCCCGTATGGGAGGCTCTGACCGAACTTGATCTTCCGGTATATATACACCCAAACTATACATCTATTGATGCTGTAAACGCATATTATAGGGGACTTAATGACCAACTTGACACGATCCTCAGTTCATACGGCTATGGCTGGCATTATGAGGCAGGTATACAGGTAATCAGGATGATACTTGCAGGTGTATTTGAGAAATACCCGACGCTCAAAGTTATCTCCGGACACTGGGGTGAGATGGTGCCTTATTTCCTCTATCGCCTCGATCAGATGTTCA
>CAMWIF010000078.1 GCA_947174225.1 uncultured Porphyromonadaceae bacterium
CTTAATGACGTTGGGGGCAGCCGACATCGACCGGCTGCTTCCTGACATTACTAACATATTAGACCACCGGTAAGGACCGACACAATGCGTAAGACAATCGTCAAATGGTTGATACTCACCTCTCTGTTTGCCTACGTCGCCTGTATGGCGATATGGGCACGTGGAGAGGCTGCGAAGCTTACATGCACCGGAATCGAGGTAAAAATCGAATCAGCTGGCAAAGCCGATTCGGTTACAATCAACGGAGTGAAACAGGAATTGGCAAAATTTCCAAAAAAAATAGTTGGTACGCCCGTCCCCCGTCTCAACACCCGTGAAATTGAAAATTACCTCGCCGCATTCTCAAATTTCGAGGATGTGGAGTGTTCGCTATCCACCACCGGAAAACTGAAAGTGGACATTATCCCGATGATTCCGGAGCTCAGAGTGTTTGACGGTGAAATGAGCTACTACATCAACAAAGACGGCAAGCGAATTGAATCGAAGCCGAACTTCTTTGTGGATGTGCCCGTGGTGACAGGAAACTTTACCCCATCGTTCACCCCACGCAACCTGCTTTCCGTGTCACGCTTCATTCAACGCGACCCGATTCTAAGACATCTGGTCGGTATGATTGAAGTGAGGGATGCCGATAACATTATACTCATCCCCCGTATTCACGGCCACGTGATCAACTTAGGCGACACCACTAATCTCCAGGAGAAGAGGCAAGCCATCGTGACTATGTATCGTAAAGTGATGCCCTATAAAGGGTGGGACACGTATGACACGATATCGGTGAAATTCCGCCGGCAGATTGTAGCCACACGACGCAACAAGGCACGCAATCTGCACTCGCTGCCTGTGGATGAGGATGTCGACCCGGAGGAGGCAACTCTTCCGGAGCCGGAGAATCAGTCCGCCGCCGGGTGAACATTATCGGACACTTGTCCGTTATAATTATTTAAGACAACAACACACCAATGAGTGAGGAGAGATATATAGCAGCCATAGAAATCAGCAGCTCCAAGATAGTGGCCGCCGTCGGAAAGACTTCCGGCGAGGGCAACCTTCAGGTCATTGCCATAGAGCAAGAAAAGGCCGTCGATGAGGTGCGCTACGGCATCATTCAAAATTTGGAAGCGGCATCCCTCAGGTTAGCCCGGGTGATTGACCGCCTCCAGAAACGTCCGGGAGTGGCACCACGCCTGATAAAAGGCGTGTTTGTCGGTCTCTCAGGGCGTAGCCTGAAGAGCATCCCGAGCGCTGTGACCATAAATCTCCCGGATGACACCGAAATCAGCGACGATATTCTCGAACGCCTTAAAAGAGAGGCAATGAGAGCATCCATTGACAGCTCGCTGGAAGTGATCGATGCTGTCCCCAGAATATACAAAGTAGGAAAAACAGAGACCACATCGCCCAAAGGCACCGTAGGCAACCGTATCCAAGCCACATACGATCTGATAGTATGCCGTCCCGAGATAAAACGAAATCTCGAACGTACCATACAGGATAAGCTCGGCATTCGTATTGAGGGATTTGTAGTGACAGCCCTTGCCACGGGGCACCTTCTCCTTACTTCCGAGGAGAAAAGACTTGGATGTATGCTCGCAGACATAGGAGCGGAGACCACGACCGTAACCATCTACTCAAAGGGATGTCTGCGCTATTTCGCCACTATACCTTTGGGAGGACGTAACATAACACGAGACCTTCAATCGCTCAATCTTCTTGAGGAAGATGCGGAGGAAATTAAGAAAACCTCAGGGAACGCTATAGCCCCGGAATTTCCTTCCAGCTTGAATCTAAACGGAGTTAAGCTCTCCGACGTAAGCAATCTCCTTGTAGCACGAGCAGAGGAGATTGTGGCAAATGTGGTGGAACAAATAGAATATTCAGGTCTTAAGGAGGGAGAACTCCCCACTAAGGTGGTCTGCATAGGCGGAGGTTCGCGTTTGCAGAACATCAATGAGCTTCTTTCTGCCCATATAAATCTCCCCGTCGTGCGTGGACGTCTGCCCAAATACGTATTCGTAGACGATCCCAAGGGCACCTCTGCTGATGTAGAGGAGATGATAAGTGTGCTTTATGCAGGGGCCACCCTGAGCAAGCACCAGTGTCTCGAAGAGCCTGCACGAGAGGAACTCCCTGTAGTGGATGAACTTCCCCCCGCCCCCGCCGATCCCGTGATCGAAGAGGAGGAAGAGGAGCCGGTGAGACGGCATAAGAAAGAACACAGTTGGATGAGAAGCCTTAAAAACAGGATCTCAAACATCTTCAGTGCACCCGATGACGACTCCGATATCCTCGAATAAAACCTCTCTAACCTCCAAACTCTCTCAATCCTCTAAACAACCCACTCCCCAATGGATGACAATCAAATATATAACTTAGGCGACGATACCACTTTTATGGAGGACGTCAACGCCTCGATCATAAAGGTGATCGGAGTAGGCGGCGGCGGTGGCAACGCCGTCAACTATATGTACAGGCAAGACATTCCTAATGTGAATTTCGTGGTCTGCAACACCGATAAGCAGCACCTCGATATGTCGCCTGTGCCTACTCGCCTACTATTAGGTTGGGAAATAACTCACGGTCGCGGAGCAGGCAATAACCCCGACGTAGGACGTCAGTGTGCCGAAGCGAGTGAAGATGACATACGGCAGCTTTTCAACGACGGCACCGAGATGGTGTTCATCACAGCCGGAATGGGTGGCGGCACCGGCACCGGAGCAGCCCCCGTGATAGCGCGTCTTGCCAAAGACGCCGGAATGTTGACAATCGGAATTGTCACCGTCCCGTTCCTTTTCGAGGGGGAGAAGAAAATTCTCAAGGCTCTTGACGGTGCCAATGAAATGAAAGGACACGTAGATGCTCTCCTGGTGATAAACAACGAGAACCTGATTGAGCTATACAAGAATTTCAATTTTTTCAACGCATTTGAAAAAGCCGATGATACCCTCGCCAACGCAGCCCGAAGTATCTCCGACATCATATCCGAAAGATGCTATATCAACGTCGATTTCCAAGACGTAAAGACTACTCTTAAGGATAGCGGCACAGCCATCATAGCCACTGCCTACGGCGAAGGAGAACACCGTATATCAGATGCAATACACAATGCTCTCCATTCTCCCCTTCTGAAAGCCCACGACATCAAGACCTCCCAACGTCTGCTCTTCAAGTTTACCTGTTGGAAAGACTCTGAAAATCCGCTCCGTGCCGAGGAAATCAATGAGATAACGCAATTCACCTCCCAGCTTCCGTCGACTATAGACGTGAAATGGGGTATCGGAGATGATCCAACGATGGGAGACCGTGTAAAGATAACAGTCCTCGCGTCCGGATTCGACGTGACCTTAGTAGAAAACACCAGCAAGCAAGGAGGAGGCATCACTTTCGAGGCCTCTATGGAACAGAAGCTTCAAGAAGAGAAGATACGCAAGGAGGAATCCAACGAGCGTATTGCCGAAGTATATGGCACTGACAAGCTCAGTAAGCAACGTCGCACCACGGCTCGACTGAAATATGCTGTGCTTAAACCCTCACAGTTTGATGACCACGAGGTGATCGCCCTTATCGAGAGCGTACCGACCTATAACCGTGATCCTCGCTTCAACGATGATCTCAAACGTATCTCCGAACACAACACCGGTATAGGATTCGGCAGCGATAACAGCCAGCGTGGTGGAGACACCATATCTTTCGGCGACTTTATGTAGCCTTAAAAATTAATCAATAACCAAAAACTAATATACAACGCGGTCACGGCAAAGCCCCCGCAAAATCTATTACAAAGAAAAGATGGAAACTAAATTCCAGATGGTGGCCAAGACTTTCCAAGGCCTTGAGGATATACTCCGCGATGAGCTTATTGCCCTTGGGGCAGAAAATGTGGAGCTTGGCACCCGAATGGTGACTTTCGAGGGCGATCAGGAACTTATGTATCGCGCCAACCTCTCTCTCAGAACCGCTCTGCGGATTCTGAAACCCATTGTGAAATTCACTGCCGACACCACCGATGAGCTGTATGACTATGTGAGAGATCTCGACTGGGAACAATTTATGACCGTCGACTCCACCTTTTCCATCGATTCAACGGTAAATAGTGCGGAGTTCAATCACTCGAAGTTTGTGACTTACCGTGTGAAGGATGCCATTGCCGACCATTTCAACGACAAGTATGGACGGCGTCCTTCAATCCGTCTCTCCGGAGCAGACTTGCAGCTCAATGTGCATATAGCCGACAACCGCGTCACTATATCTCTTGACTCAAGCGGTGAGCCACTTTCCAAGCGTGGATACCGCACGGAGCAGACTGAGGCACCTATTAACGAGGTGCTTGCAGCCGGCATAATCATGAAGACAGGATGGAGAGGCGACAGCGATTTCGTGGATCCGATGTGCGGCTCAGGCACCTTCCTTATCGAAGCTGCTCTCATAGCTGCCAATATCAATCCCGGCATATACCGTGAAAGCTTCGCTTTCGAGAAATGGCCCGACTTCAATCAGGATCTCTTCGAAGAAATCTACAATGACGACTCCGCAGAGCGTGAGTTTGCATATAAGATCTACGGAGGCGATATATCCCCCGAAGCAGTGGCAATAGCACGCAAAAACGTGAAATCGGCACGTGTCGATGATATGGTGGAACTCGTGTGCCAATCGGTTTCCGACTGGACCGACAACGCACCGGAAGGCATACTAATAACCAATCCCCCTTATGGAGAACGTCTTAAACCTGAAAATATCAATCTCCTCTATAAGACCATCGGCTCAACCCTGAAGAATTATTTCAAAGGTTGGCACGCCTGGATAATCGGCTTCCGCGACGAGCAATTTGCCGAGATCGGTCTTAAGCCCTCCGTAAAGATTCCACTACATAACGGAAGCCTTGAGTGCAGTCTGCGCGAGTATGTGCTCTTCGACGGCAAGTATTCCGAATTCCGTGCGGAGGGTGGAAGCGTAGGCACCGCTGCTGCCAAGAAAGAGGTAGGACCCAAGAAAGTGCGCCATATTTCCGACGACGATTGGGAGAAGCAAGCCAAGAAATTCAACAGTGGTAAAGGACTGACCGACGACCGCAACAAGAAGAAAAAATCATTTAACCGCGACGATAAAAAGCGCAGTTTCGACTCCACTCCACACAAGAGCTTCGACAACTACGACGACGATGCCGACATGGACTATACTCCGTCTCCGCGTCCTGCAAGTCGTCCTGCCTATAAAGGTGACCGTAATGACGACCGTCCCGCCTTCAAAGGAGACCGCAACAACGATCGTCCCCCGTTCAAGGGTGACCGCAAGGGTGACCGTCCCGCCTACAAAGGTGATCGAAATAACGACCGTCCCCCGTTCAAGGGCGACCGCAACGGTGACCGTCCCGCTTACAAGGGTGACCGAAATGGAGATCGCAACGGCTACAAAGGTGACCGAAATGGAGACCGTCCTCCTTTCAAGGGCGACCGTAACGGCTACAAGGGCGACCGCAACAGTGACCGTCCCGCTTACAAGAGCGAACGCAAACCATATGTACCCGGTAGCGGACGTGGCCCGCGTCTTCCCGAAGAGGATGCCGATATAATCAACACCGTCCACATGCGCTCACGCAAAGGCTGGAAGAAATGAAATATCAGGGAATAGGAAAAAGAGGTCTTGCAATATCCATCTTGATTATGGCTGCGATGTGCGCGGCCTCTTTCCTTTTTGCCCCGAGCACTCGGCTTTCCGGAGAATCGGGCATATGTCTACCCTCCCCTAACCTATGGGATATAGTCCCGATATGGTCATGGGGCATCAATACTTTTCTCTTAGGAGCCATAGCGGCAGGACTATTCTTCCTCAATCGCTACTATAACTTTATACGCTCCACAGAGCCTGTACTGTCCACCATGTTCCTTGTGTTGGCAGCCTCTAATCCTTGGAACGACACCCATCTCTCGGCAGCCACAATAATCTGTGCTGTCAATATCCTGTGCCTTGCCGTTCTGTTCAGCTGCTACAGGAAGCAGAACGCCACGCAGGAAATCTTTATAATCGCCACGTTCCTGTCAATAGGCTCTATGTGCCAATATGCCTTTCTCCCATTCATAGTCCCAATGGTGGCAGGGGCGATCATAATGAAAGCCTTCCGCCTTAAAGAGCTATGTGCGCTTCTTATGGGATTGATTGCCCCCTACTGGATGGGAGTGGGATTAGGGTTGATACCGCTTGACAGTTTTACCATGCCTGAGATAAGCAATCTCTTCACCGGATTTGCTGCCACCCCTGACCTCCTTATGCTTTTTCTAAGTGTGGGCATAGCCGGATTCATCGGACTTGTGTTAGGCTTCAACAACAGTATCAAGCTCTATGCGGGCAACTCCCGAATAAATGCCCTTAATATGGCAATAAGCCTCACCGGAGTAATGAGTATGATATGTATCATAATCGATTTCACTAATATGATGGCATATCTTACGACACTCTTTTTCACTGTAGCGGTGCAGATAGCCAACCTGTGTGCGTTGTGGCCTATAAAGCGCGAATGGCTTGTGGGAGCCGTGCCCGCTTTGATATATATCATCCTCTTCCTGATTATGCTCTTCTCCTAAGGCGAAGCTATGTAGCTGATTATCCCGGCTCCGAGACTATACTTTCGTGAATTAATTTGAAATGAAAATTATTGTTGATAATAAAATCCCCTTTATCAAGGGGCGTCTCGAACCCTTGGGTGAAGTGGTCTATGCCGATCCCTTCGCTTTCACTCCGCAACTGGTGAAGGATGCTGATGCTCTTATCATACGTACTCGCACCCACTGCGACGAAGCTCTTCTTGACGGGTCGTCGGTAAAGCTTGTAGCAACCGCCACCATCGGCACTGACCAGATCGACATTCCGTGGTGTGAGGCTAATGGTATCACCGTGGAGAACGCGGCAGGATGCAATGCTCCCGGCGTGGCGCAATATGTATGGTCGTCGCTTCTGCGTAATGGGTTCGATCCGTCACGCCACACGTTGGGCGTAGTAGGGAAAGGTAATATCGGAAGCATCGTTGCTGACTGGGGCCGCCGCCTCGGCGCAAATGTGATTGTATGCGATCCACCCCGGCAGAAGGCAGGACATACGGATGAGGATTATCTTCCGCTTGAAGAAGTGCTTGCCAAAGCTGATGCAGTCACTCTCCATACCCCCTTGACGAAAGAGGGAGATGATCCCACTTACCATCTCATCTCGGAGCCTCAGTTTCGGCTTATGAAGCCGGGGGCAATACTCGTGAATGCCGCCAGAGGTCCGGTGGTAGACAACCGTGCTTGGACTGAATGGCTCGATAAAGAATTTGGCAAGGGAGTAGTGGATGTCTGGGAGGGTGAGCCGGAAATCAACAGGGAACTACTCTCCAAAGCTATCATAGCCACACCACACATAGCCGGATATTCCCGTGAGGGAAAAGAGAGAGCCACAAGGATGGTACTTGAGGCTGTGGAGCGCAAGTTTGGCGTGACACTCGACAAGAGCGGGCTTGAAGGAGCGTATGTGGCTCCTTCCGGCTCTATTGACTCGACTTCAATCATTGAAAGTTATAACCCCGATTCCGACACGGAGAGACTGCGCAGCCATCCGGAAAATTTTGAACAGCTGAGAAGCGATTACGATTATCGTCGGGAGATAAAATTTTAAAGAAGGGGAAGATTTTTAACGGGAGGTAAGATTTTAATGGCTATGAAGTATTACGTGGTTTTCAACGGCCCTAATCCGGGAATCTATGACAATTGGGAGGATGCAAAGGAACAGATAAATTTCAAGGGTGCCCGATATAAGAGCTACCCATCCTCCGAAGCGGCTGCCGAAGCATATCGCCGTGAAAGTGGTGATGCCACGTCTGCTGATCTTGGAAAACTGCTATCGAAGGCAAACAGCCGTAATCTTCCCAAACCGGGGCAACCCGATTATATGACCAATCCGGAGGTCGATCTCGACGCTTGGGCTGTGGATGCGTCATGTCTCGGCAATCCCGGAAAAATGGAATATCAGGGTGTGGAACTTATGACCGGACGCACGCTTTTTCGCGTCGGACCGTTTGACGATGCCACTAACAATATCGGGGAATTCCTTGCAATAGTCCACGCTATGGCACTTATGGATAAGCAGGGTAAATATCACAACATCTACTCTGATTCGGTGTCGGGTATGGCGTGGGCACGTACACGTAAGGTCAAAACACAGCTTAAACCCACTGACCGCAATCATAAGGTGTTCGAGCTTATGGCGCGTGCCGTGACGTGGCTCAACACACATACCTTTCCGGCGAAGGTGCTTAAATGGCAAACCGACCGTTGGGGAGAGATACCCGCCGATTTCGGTCGCAAATGATTTCGAAGCCGGATGAAGGAGACAGATGAAGGAGACCATCACCAGCGCAATAAAGGCTACGGGAGCAGTGGCTGTTGGCTTTGCGGAAGCAGCTGAGGTTGACCCGCAGGTAATTTCAGACTATCAGGAGTGGATAGCCGGAGGGAACCACGCCGGTATGGATTACCTTGCCCGTCACGCTGTCTTGAAATCGCATCCACGATATGTGCTTGAAGATGCAGCCACTGTTATCAGCATAGCCTATAGCTATGCCCCGGCAGTGTGGCGTGACCCTGCGCTGCCGGTGATAGCCGCCTATGCGTACGGCGACGACTATCACGACGTCCTTCGCCGCCGACTCGAACCGGTGGTAGCCGATCTTAAACAACGCTTCGGAGGTAGCTGGCGTATCTGCATAGACTCGGCACCGTTGGCGGAACGCTATTGGGCTATAAAAAGCGGTATCGGAAGGAGGGGTCTGAATGGCTCTGTAATCGTTGATGGTTATGGAAGCTATATTTTCCTTGTAGAGATACTGACATCGCTTCCATTGCCTTCTGATGAGCCTTCCGACACATTCTGTGCCCGCTGTGGAGAATGTCTAAAAGCCTGTCCACAAAATGCACTGCGTCCTGACGGCACAATCGACTGTCGGCGTTGCCTCAACTATCTCACCATCGAACACCGTGGCGACTGGGAAGGGGAAGAATTGGAGGCTATGCAAACACCCGCTGCAAAGCACACCCTCTTCGGGTGTGACATCTGCCAACGTGTCTGCCCCCATAACCGCAACCTCACCCCTACCAACATTCCAGAATTTTATCCCCGTAAGGGTATAATATCACCAAATGCCCCCTCACCTTATACCTCAGAGGGTATAAACAGCTCAACCATACCTTCAATCTATACCTCAGAGGGTATAAAAAATCTGAATATTATATCTTCTTACACCATAGAGGGTATAAAATCAATGTCACAAACGGAATTTTCAACCCTCTTCAAAGGCTCGCCGATAAAACGAGCCAAACTTGCCGGATTCCTCCGCAACGCCTC